>NC_007352.1 GCF_000010125.1 Staphylococcus saprophyticus subsp. saprophyticus ATCC 15305 = NCTC 7292 | reverse complement strand
TATACTGATTAATCAGTATAGTTACCTTATCAATTTCTTAACGCTCATTATGGATAACAAGTTTTAAATCATATTTACTGCTGAATACCTTCAAGCCATTTATCTTTCTTGCTTTCATGACCATCAACATATTCTTCAGCTACTTTTTGTGGGTCTTCTTTATCTACGTATATGCGTTTAGACAACTTATTTTCATCTTCTTCATTCCAGTCATCAGCAATACGCGTAGCTATTTTATAAGCAGCAGGATGTTCATCCTTAAAGTTTTTATTAAAAACTAAATTGATATGTTCATCACCACTACCATAAACTTTATCTGGATCTTTTAGCATTTTTAAGTCCATTTCTTCAAATATCCAATGTGGTTTTGCTCCAGTGAAAATAATCGGTTCTTGTTTTTTATATTTTTTCTGTAATTCTGACAACATTTCTTCATCAGAAGATTTATTAAGATTCCAATCATTAAAATCGTCATCTTGTAGAGCTTCGTTAGTCTCTTTCATTACACCGTTTCGGTCGTCTGTTCCTGTAATGTTCCAATCAACGGATTTACCTAAATCTTTATTATCTTTTAAATCGTCAATTGAATCTACATCGTCCATATACTTGGGAACAGCTAATGATACTTTAGCTTTGTCGATTAAGTTTTTCTTATCGTATACTTCTAAATTGCTATATTGATTTAAATAACTTTTATCCGTTGAAGGGAAAATGCCTGAAGCATTAAAAGTATTAGCATTTTCAGAAGTTGTAGCATACATAGGACCACTAGCAGGCATTGGTGTTGTTATCACTTCATATCCTGCATCTTTTAAAACTTCAGCTATAACTAATGAACGCGCTGCTGAATTATCACCTTTATAAGGGATTTCAATCTCTTTACCTCCTAATTCAGTAGAACTATCGCTCTTTGAACCCCCGTTACCACAAGCACTTAATAATACCGCAAGCAGTAAAGTTACAACTAGTCCTAGGGATTTCATAATTTTCTTTTTAAACATTCTTAATAACCTCCTTTACTTATCATTACCGTCGCTTTGGTCACCTTGATTATTGTTTTTGTCGTAAATAGAATGATTATTTTCTTTTGCGTAAAGCATAAGAGCATTAAATAGTAATGTTTGATCTGTTGAATTATATGATAAATCTTTATATAGATTTTCAGTTTTTTCCTCTATGTTTTGAGGATGTTTATTTACTTCTTTGTTGTTTTGACCATCACGATTTCTATTATCAATGTATGAATAAGTGGAGTTAGGAGACGAATATTCCGAAATATATGATTCATCTGTATCTTCTTCATTTTGATCATAACTTTGATTGTTAGAATGCTTGTCAAATGATGCATTATTTTCACTTCGTGTTAGATGTGATTCGTTGTTGACCTCATCATTAGTCATTGTTCTTCCTCTAGCTTTTTCATTAGAATTTGATGCTGGTTGCCCACTTTCATTTTCTGTATCTTCTTGTAAACCGTGGCCTTCAACATCAATTTTAGGTAAAATGCGGTCTAACCATTTTGGTAAATACCATGAAGCTCGGCCAAATAATTTTGTAAGCGCAGGAATTAGAGTCATACGTACAATAAAGGCGTCAAAAAGTACGCCAAATCCTAAAGATATACCCATTGCTTTAACTGTTATATCATCTTGAAATACGAAAGCAATAAATACACTAAACATAATTAACGCTGCAGCTACTATAACAGGACCACTTTCTTTAACACCTACTTTAATTGAATGCTCATTATCACCTGTCTTACTGTATTCTTCATGAATACGTGACATTAAGAACAGCTCATAGTCGATGGCTAAACCAAAAAGCAGACCTATGGTTATAACAGGTAAAAATGCAAGTATTGGACCTGTGGCACTAACACCGAACAAACCACTTAAAAACCCTTCCTGCATAACTAAAGTTGTAAATCCTAATGTTGCAGCTAATGATAAGACAAAACCTAGTACTGCTTTTAATGGAATAATTATTGAACGGAACACAAACATTAATAAAACAAATGCTAGTGCTACAATAACTCCGGCAAATACAGGAATCGCATCATTCAATTTCTTAGACATGTCTATGTTGATAACGCTTTGTCCAGAAATTTCAGTATTAAAGTCATAATTATCTTGGGCTTGTTTGTTATAATCGCGTAAATCATAAACTAAGTCGTTTGTTGAAACTGCATTAGGTCCTTCTTCAGGAATTACAGATAACAACGCGTAATTTTTATTACTTGATAATTGCGGGCTAGATACAGTGTCTACATTATCGTAATCTTCTAAATCTTTACGTGTATTATCCAAATTACGTTCAACTGTCTTCTCACTACCGCTATCTTTTGTATTAACGAGCATGACGATTTGCCCATTATAGCCCTCACCAAACTCATCAGAAATGATTTTATCTGCTTTATATTGCGTTGAATCTGTAGGTTTCATACTATCACCAGGCATGCCTAGACGCATGTTGCTTATAGGTATGATGGCTAAACCTAAAATAACTAAACTTGCGATAATAGCTAGAACAGGTTTGCCAACGACAAATTTAGACCATGGTGTATCAACGTTTCCATACTTAGATGTTTCCTTTGATTTTATTTTGATACGCTTATGGAAAATACTAATAAATGCTGGTAATAATGTTAATGATGCTAGAACAGCAAACAGTACACTAATTGCTGCAGAAAAGCCCATAACAGTTAAGAAATCGATGCCTACAAGAGAAAGGCCACAAACAGCCATAATTACCGTTACACCAGCAAAGATAACGGCACTGCCTGCAGTTCCGACAGCCATACCGATTGCTTTAATATAATCTTTTTCCGTTTTAGCTATTTCTTTATATCTAAATAAGATAAACAGTGAGTAGTCAATACCTACGGCAAGACCAATCATCACAGATAGTATTAATGCAAAATTGGGTATATCAAATACGTATGTGAGCAATCCAATAACCCCTACACTAGAGCCTAGTCCAATAACGGCGCTGATAATCGGCATACCTGCAGCTATTAATGAACCAAACGTTATAAGTAAAATAACAAATGCTACAATAATACCGATAACTTCAGCTGATGCTCCTATTTCTGCATCAAAAGGAGCTTGATTTGTCGTTTCAATTTGTAAATTATGTTTATCTTTTAAGTCATTTAATTCATTATCAACATTTTTTTTCGATGAATCTTTTAATGAATTTTGTGATACAACATAACTAATATCAGCAATTGCAGTATCCTTATCTTCATTTATTTGTTTGCTTTCATAAGGATTCGTGACGTTTAAAACGTCATCATCATCTTGTTTAATATTGTCTAATGCTTTTTCTATATCTTTTTTAGTATTATCGTCAGTTATTCCATCATCGGATTGCGAATGAAATACCATACGCATTGATGCCTTTTCACTGTCTTGGTGAAACTCCTTATTTATTTTCTCATTCGTATCAAGTGACTTTAATCCATTCATTTTTATATCACTATCAAATTTTGGTGCACTCAACATCAATGGTACAACGATCATTAATAGTAATATAATCCAAGCGATTACGCTCAACCACTTATTCTTAGCTATAAAGGTACCTAATTTATATAAAAGTTTTGCCAAGACCATTTCCTCCTAAACATGTTTTTTGCCCTTTAATCTAAGTGCAAATTGAATTTCGAACTCAGAAAAATCGCAAATAATCCCTCTATTTGCGAAAATTTTAATCAACTCGTATTCAGTGTTTGAATTGACAGGCCCTAATATATCAAGGTATATGATATAAAAACACCGATATTTCCATCGTTATGTTGCATAATGAAACAATATTAAAAAAATGTTTGAATTTAATGAATTCCATTATATTACAGACGTAAGTAGTTACTTATCTTATCCTAATATGTTTAACGACAAGTAAGAATATATTATCATCGAGCTGTTGCTTGCATAACATAGTTTAATAAAAAATAATGTTAAGTATGGATGAAAAAATTCTAAGAAACCAACTATTGATTAACTGAGCTCCATTATCTATGCAAAAGAACCCTTATACATCTCAAAAAAGCTGATAAACTATTACCTTTTCAGGACATAATTTATCAGCTTTTAACACTTTTTTTATTTAATTGTCAAATTCTTTAATAGAATTTATTAATTCTTCTAGAGATTGTATAGTATGTTCTGCTTTTGTTTTAAAGTGATTCGACATGAAATCTAGAAGTTTTTGGTTCTCTTTTGGAACCTCAATATAATTATAATATTTAGAAGTTTGCTGAAGTTTATCTTGAATATCTTTTGCTTTATCTTCTAAAATATAAATTATTTTTTTCTTATCCACATATTTAAGATTAGCGATACCTATATACATTTCAGTGATTTGATTAGCGTTTTTAAAGAGTTTATAAATCATTGAAGGTAAAGCATCTTTTCCTTGATCAGTAATAGCGAAAATTTGTTTGTCAGGTCTATTTTCTTCTCTAATAGTTTGTGTGACTTCAATTAAGCCTTTCTTCTTAAGTGAATCAAAATGATAGTAAAGCTTACTTTCGGTTAGGCCACTCATTTTATCAAATGGAATAGGTTCAGATAATTGTCTTTTTAATTGATAAGGATAAGTGTTTTGTTCCATTAACTTACTTAATATAAATATTTGTACAGACATTAATAATACGCCCCTTTAAAAATTGGACTTATTTCATCAGAATCGGGATTACGTTTATTGATTAACAGTTTCTGTGGAATTAAGTTTATTTTTATTCATATAAACTGGCGATTTCTTATGAATAAATGTAACTATGAGTATGTTTATTAGCAATGCACCTAAACCCACTGCTCCCATAGATAAAATATAGGGTCCTTGAGATATACTACCATAAAGATTAGCAAAGTGTGCTTGGACAGAGTAATACATTGGTGAAATATGACTAACCCAATTATACAATCCAGGCATCATATCTCGACTCATTGTTGCTCCATTTGCAATTGTTTGTATTAATAAAATTGGAATATTTAAAATCATACCAGCTTCTCCTATTAAAAATACTACAATTGCCGTGAAATTGAAGCTGACCATATAATTAAGTGTTAATTGACCTAACATGCTTAAGAATAATTTCCCATCTAAATCATTTATAAAATAAGTCACTCCTAGCGCTACTAATGAAGATGAAATAGCAATTAATAGTGCTGTAAATTGGACGTAAATGAATAATCTGGTTTTAGACGCTTTTGAACGTAGTAAATTAAATGAACTAACTAATTGCATAGATCCTATCATAGCACCAACATAACCTGCTAGCGTCAAGAACATAGGTAACATTTTAACATTCATACTTTAGGGCAGTTCATTAATATGAGAGACTTCACCAGAATATGACGCATTAATTTGTTTAACTAAACCGTCTACTTGTTTTTCAGGTACTTTCACTTGTTTTAACACCGTACCAGTAGTTTGATTAGAAAACTGTTCACTTAGTTGACTATTTATATTTGTTGCAATTGAATCCATTGACTGACTAATCATGGTTGGGGACGCATCGTTTATTTTAAAATCTAAACCAGGTGTATCTTTTCCAGATTTTAAATTACTAGAAAAATCTTTAGGAATGTGAATTACAAGGTTCAAATCATTATGCTCCAAGTCCTTGTTTGCCTTTGAGTTAGAAATATCTTTCTTAATATTATCGAACGGTAAACTTTTATTTAATTGTTTTGATATTTGGTTACCATAGTCTCCTGTATCATCGTTAACAATAGCAATAGGAAGTTTATCTACATTGCCAGGCATTGCTTTATAACCCGGTAAAAAAATAGCTAGCATAACTAAAGCGTAGAAAATCCCCATAAATATTGCGCCTGTGGCCCCTCGCGTTTTCAAAAATTCTATATATTTCATTTCACTTCTTCTTTCCTTCGTTTTTGAGACTAGAATTTTATGCCCTACTTACTTCTTTTATTTTCATTCAAATATTTGCTTGCATGATGAGTCGAAAATGGTTATAATACATTCAAATAAATATTTGAATGAAGATGGGATGATAATATGAAAAAGAAAGATACTTGTGAAATTTTTTGTTATGACGAAGAAAAGGTTAATCGAATACAAGGGGATTTACAAACAGTTGATATTTCTGGTGTTAGCCAAATGTTAAAGGCTATTGCCGATGAAAATAGAGCAAAAATTACTTACGCTCTGTGTCAGGATGAAGAGTTGTGTGTTTGTGATATAGCAAATATCTTAGGTGTTACGATAGCAAATGCATCTCATCATTTACGTACGCTTTATAAGCAAGGGGTGGTCAACTTTAGAAAAGAAGGAAAACTAGCTTTCTATTCTTTAGATGATGAACATATCAGGCAGATAATGATGATCGCCCTAGCACATAAGAAAGAAGTGAAGGTCAATGTCTGAACAAAAGGTTAAACTAATGGAAGAAGAAATGAACGTCTATCGGGTCCAAGGATTTTCATGTGCAAATTGTGCAGGAAAGTTTGAGAAAAATGTTAAAAAGATTCCAGGCGTTCAGGACGCAAAAGTAAATTTTGGAGCTTCAAAAATTGATGTCTTCGGCAGTGCAACTGTTGAAGAACTAGAAAAGGCTGGTGCTTTTGAAAATCTTAAAGTGGCACCAGAGAAACCTAAAAGACGGGTAGAACCTGTGGTAATTAAAGATAAAAACGTTTACCGTGTGGAAGGATTTTCCTGCGCAAATTGTGCGGGGAAGTTTGAAAAAAATGTAAAACAAATAGCTGGAGTTGAGGATGCAAAAGTAAACTTTGGCGCTTCTAAAATTGATGTATATGGAAATGCATCGGTTGAAGAACTTGAAAAAGCAGGTGCTTTTGAGAATCTAAAAGTATCTCCTGAAAAACTAGCGAATCAAACGATACAAAGGGTTAAAGATGACACTAAGGCTCATAAAGAAGAGAAAACACCATTTTATAAAAAACATAGTACATTGCTGTTTGCCACACTACTAATTGCTTTTGGTTACCTTTCTCACTTTGTAAATGGAGAAGATAACCTCGTAACTTCCATGTTATTTGTAGGTTCTATTGTAATTGGCGGATATTCATTATTTAAAGTCGGTTTTCAAAATTTGATACGCTTTGATTTCGACATGAAAACCCTGATGACCGTTGCCGTTATTGGAGCTGCCATTATTGGTGAATGGGCAGAGGCATCTATTGTTGTTATTCTCTTTGCAATCAGTGAAGCACTTGAACGCTTCTCTATGGACAGAGCAAGACAATCCATACGTTCATTGATGGATATCGCCCCAAAAGAAGCACTAGTTAGACGAAATGGTCAGGAAATAATAATCCATGTGGACGATATCGCTGTGGGTGATATCATGATTGTCAAACCAGGGGAGAAAATTGCCATGGATGGAATCATTGTGAATGGCTTGTCGGCTGTCAATCAGGCAGCTATAACAGGAGAATCTGTTCCCGTCTCCAAAGCGGTAGATGACGAAGTATTTGCAGGTACGCTTAACGAAGAGGGACTAATTGAAGTAAAAATCACCAAATACGTAGAAGATACAACCATTGCCAAGATTATTCATCTTGTTGAAGAAGCACAAGGGGAGCGTGCTCCAGCCCAAGCATTCGTTGATAAATTTGCGAAATACTACACTCCGATCATTATGGTTATTGCAGCCTTGGTTGCAGTCGTTCCACCCCTATTCTTTGGTGGCAATTGGGATACATGGGTTTATCAAGGATTAGCAGTTCTTGTAGTTGGATGTCCTTGTGCATTAGTTATTTCTACTCCAATCTCGATTGTCTCGGCAATTGGAAATGCAGCGAAAAAAGGTGTGTTGGTTAAAGGTGGTGTCTATCTCGAGAAATTAGGAGCCATTAAGACAGTCGCATTTGATAAAACAGGAACACTGACAAAAGGTGTACCAGTGGTAACAGATTTTGAAGTATTAAATGACCAAGTGGAAGAAAAAGAGCTATTCTCTACCATTACAGCTTTAGAATATCGTTCACAACATCCACTTGCTTCAGCAATAATGAAAAAGGCAGAGCAAGATAATATCCCTTATTCTAATGTACAAGTGGAAGAATTCACTTCGATTACTGGGCGAGGTATAAAAGGGATTGTAAACGGAACTACTTACTATATTGGAAGCCCAAAACTTTTCAAGGAATTAAATGTTTCCGATTTTAGCCTTGGGTTTGAAAACAATGTGAAAATCCTACAAAACCAAGGAAAAACAGCCATGATTATTGGAACGGAAAAAACAATTCTCGGCGTAATTGCCGTTGCAGATGAGGTTCGTGAAACAAGTAAAAATGTGATTCAAAAACTTCATCAGTTAGGTATCAAGCAAACAATTATGCTGACAGGTGATAATCAAGGTACTGCAAATGCAATCGGTACACATGTAGGCGTTTCTGATATTCAGTCTGAATTGATGCCACAGGATAAATTAGATTATATTAAAAAAATGCAATCGGAGTATGATAATGTAGCTATGATTGGCGATGGCGTTAATGATGCTCCAGCACTTGCTGCATCTACTGTTGGAATTGCAATGGGCGGTGCTGGAACGGATACTGCAATTGAAACAGCTGATATTGCATTAATGGGAGATGATTTAAGTAAGCTTCCATTTGCAGTAAGACTCAGTCGAAAAACTTTAAATATCATTAAAGCTAACATCACTTTTGCTATCGGAATTAAAATAATTGCCTTACTATTAGTTATCCCGGGATGGTTAACCCTTTGGATAGCGATTCTTTCCGATATGGGAGCTACTATTTTGGTAGCATTAAATAGTTTACGACTGATGAGAGTGAAGGATAAATAGGTAGAAAACAGAATAGTAAGGTCACGCTGTGCGCAATTCAAGGGGGGCTTTTCAATTTGAAGAAAAGTCCTACCCCTAAAATATAAAATATTGGAGATGGAAAAATGACCGCAACGATACTTACAGCAGCTGCGGTATATGTAGCAACAGGAATTGATTATCTCGTTATATTAATTCTTTTGTTTTCGCAAGTAAAAAAAGGTCAGGTGAAACATATTTGGATAGGACAATATATAGGGACTGCAATTGTTATAGGAGCAAGTCTTTTAGTTGCACAGGGGGTTGTAAATTTAATTCCTCAGCAATGGGTTATCGGACTACTTGGGCTTTTACCACTTTACTTAGGTGTGAAAATGTGGATTAAAGGAGAAGAGGATGAAGATGAAAGTAGTATTTTATCTTTATTCTCCTCTGGAAAATTTAATCAGTTATTTTTGACGATGACTTTCATCGTATTAGCTTCCAGTGCGGATGACTTTTCGATTTATATACCGTACTTCACGACCTTAAATATGTCTGAAATCTTTATTGCTGTTATTGTCTTTATGATTACGGTTGCTGTTTTATGTTATGTCAGCTATCGCTTAGCTTCCTTAGATTTTGTATCAGAAAAAATTGAGAAATATGAACGTTGGATTGTACCTATTGTATTCATTGGGTTAGGGATTTATATATTGTTTGAAAATGGTACATTTAACGCTTTATTCTCATTTCTTTAACAATCGGAACGCTTTCTCTAATAAGAATCAGCGCTCGTTTGACATATAAGACCGCCTTTTGGGAGTCACGATAGAAGTCCAATTTCTTAATTTTAGAACTGAGAAATTGGACTTCTATATACCTCCTGACTCTAACCTTATTAACTTGTAATGCAAAATAACGATTAAAATAGGTGCAAAATAACTCCTAAAGTGACAAGCTAAGCATATCAATACATATATAATGTCTATTTAGGGTCTACCCTAATCGAACCATTATCGATGCTAGCAAAACAGTATTTCTGTATGTATGATTAGAGTACTAAAAATGTTCGTTTTTGACACAAAACCTCTTAACTATAAATTAGGAGGTTTTTCTTGGATATTTAAGTCTATAAACTTGTGTTATAATCAATGTATTATAAATATCAAAAATCATGGGTTTTTAGACGATGAGAGACGCATTTATTTGCATCGAGAATTAGATTCCTTTAATAAGTACCCATAAAACGATTAAAAGAGGTGGTATTCAAATGGCTAAAATTGGTTATGCACGTGTATCAACACAAGATCAAAGTCTTGACGCACAGATTGATACACTTGAGGAATATGGTTGTGAACGTATCTTTAGCGAGAAAGCGAGTGGTCGCAAAACGAAAAGAACGGAACTTGATAAGTGTTTGGATTATTTACGAGAAGGAGATATTCTAGTTATATATAAACTAGATGGTTCTGTTGCAAAGTAAAAAAATATAGCTAATCACTAATTTATCATGTCAGTGTTCGCTTAACTTGCTAGCATGATGCTAATTTCGTGGCATGGCGAAAATCCGTAGATCTGAAGAGACCTGCGGTTCTTTTTATATAGAGCGTAAATACATTCAATACCTTTTAAAGTATTCTTTGCTGTATTGATACTTTGATACCTTGTCTTTCTTACTTTAATATGACGGTGATCTTGCTCAATGAGGTTATTCAGATATTTCGATGTACAATGACAGTCAGGTTTAAGTTTAAAAGCTTTAATTACTTTAGCCATTGCTACCTTCGTTGAAGGTGCCTGATCTGTAATTACCTTTTGAGGTTTACCAAATTGTTTAATGAGACGTTTGATAAACGCATATGCTGAATGATTATCTCGTTGCTTACGCAACCAAATATCTAATGTATGTCCCTCTGCATCAATGGCACGATATAAATAGCTCCATTTTCCTTTTATTTTGATGTACGTCTCATCAATACGCCATTTGTAATAAGCTTTTTTATGCTTTTTCTTCCAAATTTGATACAAAATTGGGGCATATTCTTGAACCCAACGGTAGACCGTTGAATGATGAACGTTTACACCACGTTCCCTTAATATTTCAGATATATCACGATAACTCAATGCATATCTTAGATAGTAGCCAACGGCTACAGTGATAACATCCTTGTTAAATTGTTTATATCTGAAATAGTTCATACAGAAGACTCCTTTTTGTTAAAATTATACTATAAATTCAACTTTGCAACAGAACCTAAAATACTTAAACAACGATCAGCGTTAGCTGCTCGTTTAGAACCAACATTCACAGAATTAAACTCAGGAAAAGAACGTAAGCAAGATAAAGAGCATATTAAACGTTTACAGGATGAAAATTCAAAACTTAAGAAACAAAATAAAAAAGTAGCAAATGAACGTGATGAAGTGATAAGAGAGCATAAATCAGATATAAGTCTTGTGAAAAGTGGATGTAAAATAATCAAAAAAGCAGTTGGGGAAGATGTTTATCATAAAGGGATTAATATGATTGATAATAAAGTTAAAAGTAATTTTAAAGATAAATACAGAGAAATGGTTACTGTTGATGACAATGATAAACGTATGTTCCAACGAAAAGATAACGAAGTGAAACGTATGCAATTTGAGAATAGTAAGATGCGTAGTAAAGGCAAAGATAAAGGTTTTGATTTGGATAGATAAAAATAAGGCTTTTAACAGAAATAATTAATCTGTTAAAAGCCTTATTAACGTTTATAAAAGAAATCATTGATTGATGATTTCTGAAGGAGAAGCCGTCACTTCTCATTGCTATATTAATATTATAACAGGTATTTAAAATTTTAATATTTTTTGTGATAAAGTTTGCTAAAAAGGAGTTTTGAAGTTGAAAAAAACAGAACGTAATTTATTTTCCATTTTCTTATCTTTAGGAAGTCTTTTTGCTATCTTTAGTGGTTTCTTTATTTTGGGCATTGGAATGTTGATTGGCGGAGCAACTTTATTAACTAAAAGTATTTCTGAAGAATAAAAGAGTTGACGCATTTATGCCGAGAAAATTTATTGTGCGTTGAGAAGAACCCTTAACTAAACTTGCAGACGAATGTCGGCATAGCGTGAGCTATTAAGCCGACCATTCGACAAGTTTTGGGATTGTTAAGGGTTCCGAGGCTCAACGTCAATAAAGCAATTGGAATAAAGTATTAACTTTTAGAATTTTATTATTGTATGTTTGGTTTTCTTAAAATTTTATGTGTTAGAGCTGCAATAACTGCACCTAGAAGGGGAGCTAATATAAATATCCATAATGTTGATAATGCTTCTCCACCTGTGAATAATGCAGGTCCAATACTTCGTGCTGGATTTACAGAGGTACCAGTTAATGGGATACCTATTAAATGAACCATAGTTAATGTAAAACCTATTACAAGAACTGCTAAATTTGGAGCGATAAATTTTGTTGTCGTGACTGATAAAACGATGAATACGAAGACGAATGTTAATATTACTTCAACTAAGAATGCACCTGATAAAGATAGGTCTCCAGGAAGGTTTGCACCGTATTGGTCAAGATCGGTTTTTAATGTGCTTGATATAGACCAAATTAAAAATGTAGCAAATATTGCGCCCATAGTTTGGGAAATTGTATAGATGAATAAGTTTATTAAGGATAAACGTTTGTCTAAAAACATTCCTAAAGAAACTGCAGGGTTTAAATGACCTCCAGAGATATCGCCTATTGCATAGGCAGCTGCAATTATTGTTAGACCAAATGCTATTGCGACACCAAGTGTGCCTACGCTGTTATCTGGACTTAAACTCATAAACACTGCTGTTCCTGTACCGAAGAAAACTAGTATAAATGTACCTAAGAATTCTGCTATTATTTTTCTCATAAAATACCTCCTGAATATTAGTTCTAATATATACTATAAGATGAAAAAAAGTAACCTTTATTCTTAGAAATATTGATTTAAGAGAAAAGACTTTTTAAGGTCTTTTCTCTTACGTTTTCGTCGTTTTTTGCCGGTTTCTTCTTATCTTGATACTATATAGAAATAACTCGATTTTAAAATTATAGCTGTAATCCTTGGTATGTAAGGGATTATAGCTATTTTTCTTGTTGAAAGGAATTTTTGACATAAAAAACCCCAGTAGTATGATTAAAGCGTCTACTCAATAAACAACTACTGGAGGTCTCTTTATATGCAATATAATACTACTAGATGTATAGACGAAAATCAAGATAACGAAACACTTAAAGATATGACGAAAAGTGGGAAACAACGCCCATGGAGAGAAAAGAAGGTTCTGTTGCAAAGTAAAAAAATATAGCTAACCACTAATTTATCATGTCAGTGTTCGCTTAACTTGCTAGCATGATGCTAATTTCGTGGCATGGCGAAAATCCGTAGATCTGAAGAGACCTGCGGTTCTTTTTATATAGAGCGTAAATACATTCAATACCTTTTAAAGTATTCTTTGCTGTATTGATACTTTGATACCTTGTCTTTCTTACTTTAATATGACGGTGATCTTGCTCAATGAGGTTATTCAGATATTTCGATGTACAATGACAGTCAGGTTTAAGTTTAAAAGCTTTAATTACTTTAGCCATTGCTACCTTCGTTGAAGGTGCCTGATCTGTAATTACCTTTTGAGGTTTACCAAATTGTTTAATGAGACGTTTGATAAACGCATATGCTGAATGATTATCTCGTTGCTTACGCAACCAAATATCTAATGTATGTCCCTCTGCATCAATGGCACGATATAAATAGCTCCATTTTCCTTTTATTTTGATGTACGTCTCATCAATACGCCATTTGTAATAAGCTTTTTTATGCTTTTTCTTCCAAATTTGATACAAAATTGGGGCATATTCTTGAACCCAACGGTAGACCGTTGAATGATGAACGTTTACACCACGTTCCCTTAATATTTCAGATATATCACGATAACTCAATGCATATCTTAGATAGTAGCCAACGGCTACAGTGATAACATCCTTGTTAAATTGTTTATATCTGAAATAGTTCATACAGAAGACTCCTTTTTGTTAAAATTATACTATAAATTCAACTTTGCAACAGAACCGCTTTCCTCCTACTATTTATTATCAATTTGTCAGTACTTCCACTTTTGGAAGTCAATATGATTTTATTATCTATTTTTATAAATACTCTCTGTTATAACAGTAAATAATTCATAAAAAAAGATACCAAATCCAAATTGGTTTGGTATCAATCTCTTTAAATGAAAACAATGATTGCCTGTCTGAAAATGAAAAATAAAACTCTTAACAGAAATAATTAATCTGCTAAGAGCTTTATTACCCTTAATAAAAGAAATCATAAATTAATGATTGCTGAAGGAGGAGTCTTTGCTCTTTCTTCAATCTATGTAAATTATAACACATTTTCTTATCATCAAATATCAAGAATGATTTTAAAAAAGAAGAGATTAAAAAATTAAAAATGAATAAACTTCTAATTTTTTATACCAAAACAGCTCCTTATAAATTTAAAAAACGTAAAATTCAACATAAAAAATTTGCGGTTTCCTTTATTACTTTTGAAATTTTAAGTATCAATGAATAACACAAAGTCGTTTTCTATCACTACTTAAATTTCGTTTTTGATACTTCATTTTTTCAAAAATGGCTTATTCTATTAGAATAAAACTTCAAAATTCTTTATTCTATTAGAATAAAAGGGTATCTGAAGCCCTTTAAATAGGCTTTATTTATAGGATTGGGGATCACATTAACAATGCCATTCGTAATTTATAGAATAAAAATTACTTAATGCATTTTTGTCTAATATAAATACGCTATAAATACTGTTATAATAGTATTTATATAGAGAGCAAATGACGAAGGAATGGTAAGAAAAATACATCAGCTATGCTGATTGACACGTCAGTGGCATTGTATTTCCTTATGCTCTTATTTTTTATTCTGCTTTCAGCATAAAAAATAAATGATTTGTACAAAAGTTAAATGAATAAAAATGATTTTTTCGTTATCATAATGAATCATTCTTTTCATACCAAATCACTCAATTTTATATTTTTCTACTATTATTTGTTTAATTATACGCATGAAACATGTTTGATATTTCAATTTATTTTAAAACAATACGATGATTCAATCATTTAAAAATGAACTTTTAAAATATAGAAAATCATTTTATTATAACAATTCTGATCCTTCACGTTTTCCAAAATCAATTTCTTCTTCGTCAGTTGTTTTATCTTCGTCACTTGTATTAATCAAATGGTTCTGTTGCAAATTTGAATTTATAGTATAATTTTAACAAAAAGGAGTTTTCTGTATGAACTATTTCAGATATAAACAATTTAACAAGGATGTTATCACTGTAGCCGTTGGCTACTATCTAAGATATGCATTGAGTTATCGTGATATATCTGAAATATTAAGGGAACGTGGTGTAAACGTTCATCATTCAACGGTCTACCGTTGGGTTCAAGAATATGCCCCAATTTTGTATCAAATTTGGAAGAAAAAGCATAAAAAAGCTTATTACAAATGGCGTATTGATGAGACGTACATCAAAATAAGAGGAAAATGGAACTATTTATATCGTGCCATTGATGCAGAGGGGCATACATTAGATGTTTGGTTGCGTAAGCAACGAGATAATCATTCAGCATATGCGTTTATCAAACGTCTCATTAAACAATTTGGTAAACCTCAAAAGGTAATTACAGATCGGGCACCTTCAACGAAGGTAGCAATGGCTAAAGTAATTAAAGCTTTTAAACTTAAACCTGACTGTCATTGTACATCGAAATATCTGAATAACCTCATTGAGCAAGATCATCGTCATATTAAAGTAAGAAAGACAAGGTATCAAAGTATCAATACAGCAAAGAATACTTTAAAAGGTATTGAATATATTTACGCTCTATATAAAAAGAACCGCAGGTCTCTTCAGATCTACGGATTTTCGCCATGCCACGAAATTAGCATCATGCTAGCAAGTTAAGCGAACGCTGACATGATAAATTAGTGGTTAGCTATATTTTTTTACTTTGCAACAGAACCTTTTAAACAGTAACAACGTTAGTAGCTTGTTCACCACGTTGGCCTTCAGTGATATCAAATTCTACCTTTTGACCTTCTTCTAAAGATTTGTAACCTTCTGCTACAATACCAGAAAAGTGAACAAATAAATCACTACCGTTTTCTCTTTCGATGAAGCCAAAACCTTTTTCTGCATTAAACCATTTTACTGTACCGTTATTCATATAGAATACCTCCGCGTGCTTTTGCACATAATATTTGTAACAATTTCATTTATAAAAAAGAGGATATTCTAAAAAATACACTACAATTAAATTCACGAGCTTTTATTACGTTAGATTAACTATAAACCTTTTAGAGCGATAAGTAAAGGTTTTTATATAATTACTGTTATATAAGAAGAATCTCAATATTGTTTTGAGCTATATAAAAAAGAGCGAGATGTTGCTTTAGTAAAGTCGTTCGAAATATAATTTACGATTAAAAGACTAGATCTAATTGAAATGCATCTTTTTACATATTTGAGTTATTTCTATATAGTATCAAGACAAGAAGAAACTCGTTTTCAACTCGTTTCTAAAAACCCAAATACACCCAACTTTATAAATATGGATTTCCGTATTTTTCACAATATTTATAAAAACCAAACCTATTCATAAATATTGTCTTTTCAATACTTTTATCAGAATCAAAATCAATCTCTCTTAAAATTGATTCAGTAAATTCAAGTGATGCTGTACCATTTGCTGTTATAAGCATATTATCAACAACACTTTGCTTTTCTAAAAATTCATTCTCAGGTTTATATTTTTTATAATTTTGCCAAATATAAACCGAATTACCAGTATGTTTATATTTGTTTAAAAAACCATTTCTAGCTAAATAATCAACTGCTCCACATATAGCACCAATTACTATATTTTTATTAAATGCTTCCTCAACAAATTTTAAAAGGTTCTCAGAATTATTATCCCAAGAATTACCTCCAATCATAACTAACAGATCATAATCTTTAGGTTCATCGCCAATAATATAATCTACCAAAACAGAAAAACCACCTAAAGAAGATACATTTTCTTCAACAGAAATAGTACTTACAGACCAATTATCATCTTGATTTAAAATTGAAGATAAATATGCTCCTTCCCAATCTGCAAATTCATCTAGTAAAAGAAATAAAGCTTTTTTCAAAATTAAAAACCCCTTTTATTTTTAGATTAATAAACTTTATTGCTTTATTCCAATTGCTTTATTGACGTTGAGCCTCGGAACCCTTAACAATCCCAAAACTTGTCGAATGGTCGGCTTAATAGCTCACGCTATGCCGACATTCGTCTACAAGTTTAGTTAAGGGTTCTTCTCAACTTCAATAAATTTTCTCGGCATAAAAGTCGCTAATATCCTTATTTGCAATTTCTTCAATTTTTTCTACAATTTTTAACTCCAAATTCCCTTCACTCTCAATAAATTCTTTAGCAAAACTTCTTAATTCTTCATGATGTCCAACCATTACTGTATAAAGTGCATTTTCAAACATAGATATATCATTTGAATCATTACCAAAAGCTATATAATCACCTTTATCTATCCCTAACATTTTAAGTGCAGCCCATTTATGTATACCTTTAGGACTTATATCAAGTACATTCTCATTCCCATGCTTATTTACATATACATCTAATTCATTTAATTTTTTACTCAATAATTCATTATTACTCGATGTCAAAATCAAAACTTTCACAACAGATTTTAAAGAATCTAGATTAACTAAATTAGCCGAATTTAAAGGATCTAAATTTTTTAATATAGAATGGTTTTGAGGTCCAGTATATGCATAATCCCAATCCCCATCAATTAAGTAAGTAGCATCAAATTCATTAATTAATTGTTTAATTTTTTCCATTTCTGATAACGAAAAAGAAACAGATTTTATAATTTTTCCTTTACTTAAAATAAGCGAACCATTACCACCTATCATTGTATAATCATGAAAATCCTTGCTTATAACGGGAAGCATATCTCTAATCGGTCTCGCAGATGCAAAAATAACTTGATGACCACTATTCGTAAGATTTTTTAAAGAATTAAGAATTTTATCTGATACTGGTTCTCCTTTAAAACAAATAGTCCCATCTAAATCAAACACAAATTTCACATTTAACGCCTCCACTATTTAGATTAGTTTTTATTATAATATTCCTTATCAATTATGACAGAAATTTTATTAGCAAATTATATCTACGAAAAGTCTTCAAAATAAGTAACTTTTTCGGGTCTACTTTGTACACTTTATCTACCTGGTAGACCCAATTGTTATTGCTTTACAGGTCTAAAATTCGTCGTTATAATCTAGTTAAATCCCGTAAGGGCGCACTTACACGTTTGCTCCAAACGGTGCAAAAACCATAATCGACCTTCGTCGATTTTTTTAATCTTAGTTTTAAGTAATCGGTGTTGCAGCACAGATACAAAAATTAATACTGCACGAATTTGAATCGACGTTGTAGCGTAGATATAAAAATTAATACTACATCAAAATTTAACTAAGATTTAAGCTACTAGTTTTTTGCTAGTAGCTTTTTTATTTTTAAAATTTTAAATACCTTTATTTTGAATTTTAAGGGGGCATTTTAAAGATTTAGGGGTAACTCATATAGTTTTATGCCTAAAAACTTATATAAGCTCTTAAAACGCAAATATGAGCCAAATAAATATATGCTATTTCCAAAAACAAAAATTTGAGCAAAACCAGTGACTAATTTTTTAGACACTGCCCAGTTACGCACAAAATTATTTTTTGCGGTAAAAACTGGGCAACCATGCCGGTTGAACGCTATAGTTCCCGCAAGGGCAAAAAGACATGAAAAAACGCTAACTTTTAAGCTAACGTTTATTAAACAATACTTTTAAAAAATCGAATTATTAAATTAAAAACATTAGGAATAAATACAATTATTCGAAACACAATATCTGAAATAATCTCAATAAAAAATGACTTAGTTCTCTTGTATTTTGCACTCATAAATCAAACTCCTAAACTTTTTTTAAGTAATAATTTTGTTTTTCAAAATTCCAAATTGCCGTAATTGAATGTGCTTTTTCTTCTTCATCTGTTGTTTTATCTTCATCACTTGTATTAATCAAATTGCCATCTTCGGCATCGTCTAAATTTAAAATTTTATGTTTTTGTTTAAGCAATCCACCGTAACTCAACATACGTTTTCGATATAAACCTTTTTCTAAATCATTAACAATCTCTGAATCTTTTTCGCTATCTCCAGTTAAATAATCTGATGACTTAACCGAATATTTCGAGGTCTCTTTGATTGCTATAAAATTATCTAAATTATTGGCTAAAGATATTATGTTGTTTCATGTTTTGACGACGCATATTAAGTGCGTGTATTTCTTCAAGTTCAGCTTTAATCGATTGCATTAAATATCCTTGCATAGCTTCAACGGTTTCATTCTTTTGTAGCAGCATCGCTTTAAAACGTTTTAAGACACTGACAATTTCAAACTCAACATCTTCTAAACGATAATAGGTATCATGGGCATTATTAAATGATTTCTTCCCTTTGAGTAAAACACTTTTAATAATACGAATTTCTCTAATTTCAAAATTACTTACGTAATCTTTGATTTGTTGTGGCAATTCTTCAAGCACTTGGAATTTTAAGGCATCATTATTAAATTCATTTTGTTGATGATTTGTATGATTCGAATGATTGTGGTTTGTTGAATTGTTATATGTATCATTCATATCATGCGTATCATTATTCTTAGTCTCTATATAGTCAGTATTACTTAAGTCAGTATCATTAGTGTATTCTTTTGATATGTCATGATGTATCAAATTAATATTTCTTGATGTATCATTATCATATTTCTGGACGTATGAATTTGATACGTCCGTGTTATTACGCTGTTCTATATCATTTTCTTGTTGTGAAATATAATATACATCAGCTTCTGTTACTTCCGGTTTTTTAATATATAATTTATTAGGTTTATTTAAACCTACTCTTATTTGATTGAATAAATCAGCTTGAGTTAATTCTTTTTTAATTTTAGATAACTTATTTGGACTACTAATATTTAAAATAGATTTAAGCTTTTCATTGGTATAAATAAAAAATATATCTCCATTTTTATCTACCCAATTATTTCTTATAGATAAATCTAAACGATCTCTTAATATTGACCATGTTATTTTTGCATCGTTAGACAAATTAACATATTTAGGATTCGTAAAAAACACTTTAGGTAATTGATAAAATTTCTCTTTTTGGATTTCTTTAATGTTAAAGTTGGACATACAAAAACCTCTTTCATATTTAAATTTCTAAAAGAGGTAATAAAAAGCTATAAGTAAGTTTATATGTATTCGACTTGCACTAATAATTCTTAGAATATATAATAAGAATATAACAAATATATAAACAAACAAATCACTTGTTTTATTACCGAAGAAACCTGACTATTCCCGTAGTTGGGTTTCTTTTATATATATTTATAATAACACTTTTAAAAGCTTTGTTAAATTGTTTATATACATTTGGATGTATGCATTTTCAAAAAAGATAAAACTTCGTACAATACCTTTATATGGTTATGTCATATAACAGCGTATAAACGCTTATATAGCAAGTATAAAGGGTGTATAACACCTATACATATAGGGTTGAAAGTTTATACATATAATACTATATAGTTATACGTATAACCGTATATAGCTATATGTATAATGAATTATATGCCCTTGTAATAACAAGTATAATAGCTATATAATGGTATAAATGTCATGTGTATAATTATATGGAGGCCATTATATGAAAAGTATGAAGGAAATTGCCGATGAATTAAACGTAACAAAAATGACTGTTTATAATAATGCTAAAAAAGCAAATGTAAAATTTCAAAAAATCGATAACGTAAATTACTTATCCGGTGAAGATGAAACTATAGTAGTAAACCGAATAAGAAAAAATCAAAATAAGAATGATGATTTTGAAGGTGAAAAAAAAGAAGAAGCTGAACCTAATAATGATAACCTGGTGAAAGATGAGACAATAAAACAATTATATAACCAAGTAGCTATATATAAAGAACAATCAAATAGAGATAAAGAGCAAATAAATACACTTAATAGACTTTTAGAGAATCAGCAAATATTAGCTTTAGAAAGTAATAAAAAGATTCAAAAATTGGAGAATCAATTAGAGGAAGAAAGACAGCTTAATTATTCCTTTGATACATCTGTTAATGATAGACAAAACGTTAATTCACAAGAAGCAACATTTACTGAAGAACCTAAAGATATTGATCAAGAACAAGAAAATGAACATCCAACAGAAGTACAACATAAAGATGTAGCTGAAGAGGAAAAGGGTGACAGTATAAAAGAAGATGAGTTCCCAAAAGATGATAAACTATCTGAAGAAATAGAGAGTGAGACTGCTGATAGGGGAGAACAGACCCCTAAAAAAGGGTTTTGGAGTCGTTTATTTGGTAATTAATTGTAATAAAAAAGGCACGACAAGTTCATAAACTTGTCGTGCCTTTTTATGTGAATCGAACTTCTGATAATCATCTGTTATGTTAATTCTATATAGGGTCCTTTGTATTTTAAGCGTTAATGAAAATTTCTGAAAATTAATTTCTTTGCTTCTTTGTTTATATTATAATAGATTATATTATCTATAAAAAGGAGCGACAACCATGAGTAACCTTCTATCATTTTTAGCAATAGTAATTGTTATAACGATTGTCCCTGGCCCTGATTTTTTTGTTGTTATGAAAAATACCATTGCTTATGGGAAAAGGGCGGCGGTATTGCTGTATTAGGTAGTGCCACTGCGCATATCATTTACATATCTTTATCAGTTGCTGGCCTTATTATTTTACTCACTAATTTTTACTTTATTTTCCAAACAATTAAAATTTTAGGTATTATTTATTTAATTTACTTGGGTATTTCTAGTATTATTTCTGGTTTCAAAAAAGATGATATTAACCAGTTATATACGGTAGATTTTGACGGTAATAACAAAAACCATAAATTAATTTCTTATAGACAAGGTTTTCTAAGTACTTTATTAAATCCAAAAGCAATACTTTTTCTTCTACACACAAGGGAGACATTTATATAATTGGTGATTATCCAAAAGAGATATTAAACGAGACTACTTTATTGAAAAAAGAGTCTCTTAATCGTTTCAAAATGATATGCTCCTTTCAAAGTAGACACCTAAAAAGTGGAATTTTGGAGGGAGCATTTTTATGAGCAGAAAACCTATACAATTTTAGTAATGGCTGATGACCACGGGTTTATAGAAATATATTATCTGGCCCTTCTTTTGTCATTTCTACTAATTCATCTACAGTATACGTATAATTATTTTTTTGCCATTGCTTTAATACTTCAATAATTCCACTACTGTAAAAATCGCATAACAATTGCGGATGTTTTGAATGACGTATTTTGATAGACAGCACATCATTATTTGTCGAAGATTGTTCTTTCAGAAGCTTGCTGCCTATTTGGTTCAAAGCGTTAAAAATATCCACTTGGCGTGATGATATAGCTAAATGCTTGAATAATTTTTTATTAGCATCAACATAATATATTAACGCCTCAAAAATAGAATCGCAACGTGTAGCTTGTACTTCCTTATATAACAGTTCTGTTATATGCTGAGTTACGTGATATAGTAAATTATACTTATCCTCAAAATAGCGATAAAATGTACTACGATTAATATCAGATTCTTCGCAGATTTTCTGAACTGTTAATTGGTCAAAGTCAATTTCATGCAATAAATCAAAGCAAGTTTGAATGATATGTTGAACTGTTCTTTTTTGTGCAGAAGTATACACTGTAAAACCTCCTTTACGATTACCTAATTTCATATAGTTATATTAATTTACAGAGTAACTTATCACAAATATATTGCACTTTTCGTCTTTGTTACTTCATTTATTAAATACCAAACAGCCTGTTAATCAACTTTTTTAAATACATTTTAAAAGAGAGATATAAATCCAACTAAAAAGGTAAC
>NC_007351.1 GCF_000010125.1 Staphylococcus saprophyticus subsp. saprophyticus ATCC 15305 = NCTC 7292 | reverse complement strand
AAAACATTTTATGTTTAAACTTCCTTTTTTCTAGTGTATGTAGTACTTAGGTTTTAAAAGGTTCTGTTGCAAAGTAAAAAATATAGCTAACCACTAATTTATCATGTCAGTGTTCGCTTAACTTGCTAGCATGATGCTAATTTCGTGGCATGGCGAAAATCCGTAAATCTGAAGAGACCTGCGGTTCTTTTTATATAGAGCGTAAATACATTCAATACCTTTTAAAGTATTCTTTGCTGTATTGATACTTTGATACCTTGTCTTTCTTACTTTAATATGACGGTGATCTTGCTCAATGAGGTTATTCAGGTATTTCGATGTACAATGACAGCCAGGTTTAAGTTTAAAAGCTTTAATTACTTTAGCCATTGCTACCTTCGTTGAAGGTGCCTGATCTGTAATTACCTTTTGAGGTTTACCAAATTGTTTAATGAGACGTTTGATAAACGCATATGCTGAATGATTATCTCGTTGCTTACGCAACCAAATATCTAATGTATGTCCCTCTGCATCAATGGCACGATATAAATAGCTCCATTTTCCTTTTATTTTGATGTACGTCTCATCAATACGCCATTTGTAATAAGCTTTTTTATGCTTTTTCTTCCAAATTTGATACAAAATTGGGGCATATTCTTGAACCCAACGGTAGACCGTTGAATGATGAACGTTTACACCACGTTCACTTAATATTTCAGATATATCACGATAACTCAATGCATATCTTAGATAGTAGCCAACGGCTACAGTGATAACATCCTTGTTAAATTGTTTATATCTGAAATAGTTCATACAGAAGACTCCTTTTTGTTAAAATTATACTATAAATTCAACTTTGCAACAGAACCAAATTTTTTATATTTGGAAACAAAAAGAGTATTTAGCTAGTGAACTATATGACTTAACAGAACAAGAAAAAAGAGAAATTAATCACAAAATGATAGACGAAATCGAGGAAGAACAATAACAAAATATAAGTGCTAACAGCTGACCTCCCGATAACACCATGTAGTTATTGGGAGGTCAGCTGTTGAATTATGCACGAGTATTTTAAAAGTTATTGTGATGACGACGCTAAACGATTATCAAAAGTATAATGTTAAAATGCTTTATTATACTAACGTTATATAAACATTATGCTTTCGTTATACAAATTTTAACCCTGTTAGGAACTATAAAAAATCATGAAAATTTTAATTTGCATGTAACTGGGCAGTGTCTTAAAAATCGACACTGGATTTGCTCAATTTTTTGTTTTTGAAAATAGTATATATTTATTTGGCTCATATTTGCGTTTTAAAAGCGTATATAATTTTTTGGATATAAAACTATATGATTTACGCCTAATTCTTCAAAATACCCTTTAAAATTCAAAATAAGGGCATAAAAAAATAAAAGCTACCCCAGATAAAGTGAGGTAGCTTTTTCTTTCATACGGTCTATTTATTTTTCTTTCGACGCCGTATCGTCGATGTAATTCAAAAAAAGTTATGGGCTATAAATCTACATCACTTTTTCAAGAATGTAGTAGCAATATTCAAGACAAATTAATTTTTATAATTGCTCGGAATATCTCAAGCCGTTTCTTTAATTTTGAAATAAAAAAATCGACGAAGGTCGATTATGGTTTTTGCACGCGTTCTTTTAGAACGCATAAGTGCGCCCTTACGGGATTTAACTAGATTATAACGACGAATTTTAGACCTGTAAAGCAATAACAATCGGGTCTACCAGGTAGATAAAGTGTACAAAGTAGACCCGAAAAAGTTATTTATTTTGAAGATTTTTCGTAGATATAATTTGCTAATAAACTTGCCAGAATTGAATAAAGAAAAATGGTTAAACTCATAATAATCACTCCATTTAATTTTATCTTTTACTAAATGGAGCTTGATTTTGAGCTCCATAATTTGTTTTAACAAGTTTTAAATTTTGTATACAGTCGTTTTATTTAGGAGTATAAAATTTATTATAGGGAGTTGATATTTTGGGAAGTAATAATGAAGTTGATACAAAAGAAAATGTTTCTTTTGGTTTTGGTTTAGGCGTGGTTTTTATTGTGGCTAGCATTTTAACTTTTTATTTTTATCCGGGTTTAATAACAAGAATGATTTGTGCTCTTTTTGTTTTTATAGGATTTTTTGGGATTGGAAATGAGTTTGAAAAGATGGAGTTGCGTACTCCTTATAAAGTATCTTTAGGTTTTTCTTGTCTAATTTTAGCATTTTGGGGTGGTGAATATTTTTCTTGGATTTTTATAATATTTATTTCATTTTCTAGTGGAATTTTCTTTTCTGCTTTAGCTGAATATTTAATGATACGTGGTAAAAGTAAAAAAAAGACTGATAAAGGTGTTACTGAAATTGAAGGTGTTTTATCAATTATTGGATCTTTATGTTCTATTATTGGTTTTATTGTCGCTTTGTTAAATCTTTAATTTACTTTTAATAAGTTGTATATGTTTATACGAACATGCTTTTATGCCGAGAGAATTTATTGATGTTGAGAAGAACCCTTAACTAAACTTGAAGACGAATGTCGGCATAGCGTGAGCTATTAAGCCGACCATTCGACAAGTTTTGGGATTGTTAAGGGTTCCGAGGCTCAACGTCAATAAAGCAATTGGAATAAAGTATTAACTTTTAGAATTTTATTATTGTATGTTTGGTTTTCTTAAAATTTTATGTGTTAGAGCTGCAATAACTGCACCTAGAAGGGGAGCTAATATAAATATCCATAATGTTGATAATGCTTCTCCACCTGTGAATAATGCAGGTCCAATACTTCGTGCTGGATTTACAGAGGTACCAGTTAATGGGATACCTATTAAATGAACCATAGTTAATGTAAAACCTATTACAAGAACTGCTAAATTTGGAGCGATAAATTTTGTTGTCGTGACTGATAAAACGATGAATACGAAGACGAATGTTAATATTACTTCAACTAAGAATGCACCTGATAAAGATAGGTCTCCAGGAAGGTTTGCACCGTATTGGTCAAGATCGGTTTTTAATGTGCTTGATATAGACCAAATTAAAAATGTAGCAAATATTGCGCCCATAGTTTGGGAAATTGTATAGATGAATAAGTTTATTAAGGATAAACGTTTGTCTAAAAACATTCCTAAAGAAACTGCAGGGTTTAAATGACCTCCAGAGATATCGCCTATTGCATAGGCAGCTGCAATTATTGTTAGACCAAATGCTATTGCGACACCAAGTGTGCCTACGCTGTTATCTGGACTTAAACTCATAAACACTGCTGTTCCTGTACCGAAGAAAACTAGTATAAATGTACCTAAGAATTCTGCTATTATTTTTCTCATAAAATACCTCCTGAATATTAGTTCTAATATATACTATAAGATGAAAAAAAGTAACCTTTATTCTTAGAAATATTGATTTAAGAGAAAAGACTTTTTAAGGTCTTTTCTCTTACGTTTTCGTCGTTTTTTGCCGGTTTCTTCTTATCTTGATAATAAGGGTAACTATTGCCGGCGAGGCTAGTTACCCTTAAAGTGTTGATATGACTGCTTTCAAACACAAAAAAAGTTGCTTTTCCGTACCTATTAATGTATCGTTTTAAATGACTAGTAAAAAACATACATAGAAAGGGGAAAAAGCAACTTTTTTATTATCATAGTTTGTGAAAACTAAGTTGTTTTTATGTGTTATAACATGGAAAAGTATACTGAGAAAAAACAAAGAAATCAAGTATTTCAGAAATTTATTAAACGTCATATTGGAGAGAATCAAAT
Source organism: Staphylococcus saprophyticus subsp. saprophyticus ATCC 15305 = NCTC 7292 (assembly GCF_000010125.1). Taxonomy (NCBI): domain Bacteria; kingdom Bacillati; phylum Bacillota; class Bacilli; order Caryophanales; family Staphylococcaceae; genus Staphylococcus; species Staphylococcus saprophyticus. The sequence goes on along the minus strand of NC_007351.1, from coordinate 34,694 downwards.
GGATTTAGTTGAAGATTGTAATACATTTCTGTCTTTTGTAGCTGATAAAACTTTAGAAAAACAGAAATTATATAAAGCTAATTCTTGTAAAAATCGATTTTGTCCTGTCTGTGCTTGGAGAAAAGCCAGAAAAGATGCGTTGGGTTTATCCTTGATGATGCAATATATTAAGCAGCAAGAGAAAAAAGAGTTTATCTTTTTAACTTTAACTACACCTAACGTAATGAGTGATGAATTAGAAAATGAAATAAAACGTTACAATAATTCTTTTAGAAAACTTATAAAAAGAAAAAAAGTAGATAGTGTTATAAAGGGATATGTTCGTAAGTTAGAGATTACATATAATAAAAAAAGAGATGATTATAACCCTCATTTTCACGTGTTAATTGCAGTAAATAAATCGTATTTCACAGATAAAAGATATTATATTAGTCAACAAGAATGGTTAGATTTATGGCGTGATGTAACAGGTATTTCAGAAATCACACAAGTTCAAGTTCAAAAAATAAGACAAAATAATAATAAAGAGTTATATGAAATGGCTAAGTATTCTGGTAAAGATAGTGATTATTTAATAAATCAAAAAGTATTTGATGTATTCTATAAATCACTTAAAGGTAAACAGGTATTAGTTTATTCAGGATTATTTAAACAGGCTAAAAAGAAATTAAAAAATGGGGATTTAGATTACTTAAAAGAAATTGATCCAACCGAATATATCTATCAAATTTTTGGTTCTGTTGCAAAGTAAAAAATATAGCTAACCACTAATTTATCATGTCAGTGTTCGCTTAACTTGCTAGCATGATGCTAATTTCGTGGCATGGCGAAAATCCGTAAATCTGAAGAGACCTGCGGTTCTTTTTATATAGAGCGTAAATACATTCAATACCTTTTAAAGTATTCTTTGCTGTATTGATACTTTGATACCTTGTCTTTCTTACTTTAATATGACGGTGATCTTGCTCAATGAGGTTATTCAGGTATTTCGATGTACAATGACAGCCAGGTTTAAGTTTAAAAGCTTTAATTACTTTAGCCATTGCTACCTTCGTTGAAGGTGCCTGATCTGTAATTACCTTTTGAGGTTTACCAAATTGTTTAATGAGACGTTTGATAAACGCATATGCTGAATGATTATCTCGTTGCTTACGCAACCAAATATCTAATGTATGTCCCTCTGCATCAATGGCACGATATAAATAGCTCCATTTTCCTTTTATTTTGATGTACGTCTCATCAATACGCCATTTGTAATAAGCTTTTTTATGCTTTTTCTTCCAAATTTGATACAAAATTGGGGCATATTCTTGAACCCAACGGTAGACCGTTGAATGATGAACGTTTACACCACGTTCACTTAATATTTCAGATATATCACGATAACTCAATGCATATCTTAGATAGTAGCCAACGGCTACAGTGATAACATCCTTGTTAAATTGTTTATATCTGAAATAGTTCATACAGAAGACTCCTTTTTGTTAAAATTATACTATAAATTCAACTTTGCAACAGAACCGCTATTTTAGCACGTATTTCTGAAGGTTATATATTTTCTGTAATGAGTTCCCCTTATGGTTTAACGAGAACGAATTTATTAGAGAAAGCAAAAGAAAGGAATCGATGATATTGAATGAAGCAGTGTTAGGCATAGATATAGGTACAAGTTCAGTTAAAGTTATAGCCGTAAGTAAAGAAGGAGAAGTTCTAGCTAAAGTTAGTGAAGGACTTGATATAATACAACTTCAATCTGGGTGCAATGAGCAACAACCAGACGAATGGTTTGAGGCAACCAAGTCATGTATTAGACAAATATTAAGTGCTAGCGCGTTAAGCGACATTTATATTAGAGGCTTATCGTTATCTGGTCAAATGCATAGTTTAGTGGTATTAGATAGTACTAATAAACCCCTTCGAAATGCAATTTTATGGAATGATACTCGTTCAACCCATCAATGCACAACAATCGAACAACAATTTGGCGATTATATATTATCAAACCCAGTATTAGAAGGTTTTACATTAACGAAATTGCTTTGGATAAAAGATAATGAACCTAATAATTGGAACAAGATAGCAACGTTCCTATTACCTAAAGATTACGTGAGGTTTAAGCTAACTGGTAAAATAAATATGGAATATTCAGATGCTTCGAGCACATTATTATTGGACCCAAAACAAAAAAGTTGGTCAAAGACAACCGGCTCACAATTTCGCATTCACGACATTTATCCCTCACTTGTATCATCTGGAGATTTTATTGGATATGTAGAAAGCAGCCTAGCTAAATCATTAGGATTAACAGGGGAGGTAGCTGTTTTTGCTGGTGGTGGCGATAATGCATGTGGTGCACTTGGTGCAGGTGTTATCAAATCCAACGATACATTATGCAGTATTGGTACTTCTGGTACGTTATTAACTTGTGAATCAGGTGAAGGAAAGACGTATCGTCATAATTTGCACTATTTCAATCATGTTGTAGAAGATAAATCATATGTAATGGGCGTAACGCTTGCTGCTGGAGATAGTTTGAATTGGTTAAAAAAACATGTGTTTCCCGGTTTAACTTTTAACCAAATTTTAAGCTTAGCAAGTAACTCTACAATTGGTAGTGAAGGGTTGTTATTTGCCCCATACCTATCAGGTGAACGTACACCACATGGTGATTCGCAAATTAGAGGTAGCTTTATCGGGCTAAGCACTTTACATACAAATGCAGACATAGCGAGATCAGTAATTGAAGGTATTACTTATTCATTATATGAAACTTTGGTACATTTACGTGAACAAGGGAAGGACATAACGCACATTACATCAATCGGTGGCGGTGCAAGAAATGATTTTTGGTTACAATTGCAAGCAGATATATTTAATGCAAAAGTCAGTAAATTGAAATATGAAGAAGGGCCTTGTATGGGGGCGGCAATGCTAGCTATTGTCGGTTTGAGTTGGTATGAAAGCCTAGAAGATGTAGTTGATCAATTTATCGTCTATGATAGAACTTTTCTGCCGAATGAAGTGCATCATGAACGCTATGTTAAATACTTTGAAATATATCAAGAAGTCTATCGTCAGACACGACCGATAACAGCACGGTTGTTAGAGTTGTCTCTATAAGCGTGATTATGCACGATTAAGCCAGCTGACTTTAGGATACATGTTGTCAAAGTTGAAGTGAGACTTGAAAAGTAAATGATTATAAGTTAGATTGTAAGTAATCACTAAAACATTATGAAACGAAAATTTAATAGATAGAAACCACTGGAAGTGCCTTTGATAAAGGCTGAGACCGAAGTAATAACTGAGGGATTCCTAGAACCTGATCCAGTTCGCACTGGCGTAGGAAAGTGGCGTTTTCTATGATAAATGTAATCATACAACGTTATTTTTCCACCAGGAAAAGTAACGTTTTTTTATTTGGGGTGAAAATATTGTTTATTGCTATTACACCATATCAAGATTTGTCTAAATCACATATTAAGCATTACTGTGAAATCGAAGGCGTTATCGATTACTTATTAATAAGAGTGCCAATGAATACTGAAGAAGTCATTCAGTGGGTTCACGGATTACTAAAAAATGAGTTTCCTAAGGATAAGATTATTGTTCATAGTGATATCAATGTAATCATACAATGTGACTTGTCGGCAATTCATTTTAGGGAAAGTGATCCTTATATTGAGGAGGTACAAGCTAGTTATCCCGATATGCAAATAAGTATGTCTACGCACCATAAAGATGCTATTGCTAACGCTAAATATTTAGGGCTAGATTTTGTATTATTTGGACACGTATTCGAGACGTCATCTAAACCTCAACAAACACCTAGAGCAAAGTCGGAGGTTGAAGAAGCGCTACAAATTGATATTCCGATTATTGCAATTGGAGGTATTAATCAACATACTTTATCTTCTTTACCTAATGGATTTTCAGGAATAGCCGGTATTTCTGTTTTTAATCAATATTCGAAAGAAAAACTTATAAACATGAAGGAAGTGTGGGATGGACATGTATGATGTCATTATTATTGGATCGGGAGTCATGGGCATGTCAATCGCACGTGGGTTAAGTCAGTCTTTTGCGAATATAGCTGTGATAGATAGAGATGAAGCAGGTAAGCATGCATCTTATAAAGCAGGTGGGATGTTAGGCGCGCAAAATGAATTCACCAAAAATAGTGCTTTGTTTAGTTTGGCAACAACTTCTCAAAAGATGTTCAAACCTCTAAGAGATAGTTTGTTGGAAGAGGTTGGCGTGGATATTGAGTATTTAAATAGTGGATTAATAAAATTGGCTACGAACCATTATGATAATAAAAAGATTGAACAGCAATATCAATTTTTAAGACAACATTTTGCATCTGTAGAACGTCTTAGTCCTACTGATGTTCAACACATGTCCAACGGTGCTATAACTTCAAAACATACAAATGGTATTTATATGCCTGAAGATAATCAAATCAATGCAAACCGCTATACTAAAGGGTTGTTGAAGTCATTATCAAATAGACATATAGATAGAATATACCAAACAACTGTAACCCATATTGAATCCATAAAAGATGGGTACCGTGTGGAGACACGAAATGGAGCTTATTATACTGAAAAGTTAATTGTCACAGGAGGCGCTTGGACAGGAAAACTTTTACAGCAATATTTACCTTGTGAAACGGTTATTGGGGTAAAAGGAGAAGCGCTATTGGTAGAACAACCTGATTTAAACTTGAATATTACCATGTTTCTGACTAATGGTTGTTACGTCATTCCAAAATTAAAAAATAGATATTTAATCGGTGCAACAAGTTACTTTAATGATTATTCAGTTGGGGTGTCTAATTCTGGTAAATCATGGCTTAAATCACAAGCTTTGCACTATATACCAGATTTGAAAAATGGAAAAATCATAAACCAATGGTCAGGTATACGGCCTTATTGTCAAAACGAACAGCCTATTATGGATGAAGTGGATAAAGACTTATTTGTCATTGCTGGCCATTATCGCAATGGAATTTTACTTTCGCCTTTAATAGGTGAGTTGATGAGTCAATGGATTATCAGTGGGCATAGGCCGAAACAATTGTATGATTTTCAGATTAGGAGAGGTGAACGAAATGAAATGTAAGATTAATGGTGACGTATTTAACTTTGAACAACCAATTAATATACAAGAAATAATTCAATCATTGGGACTGGATGAAACACGTATTATTGTAGAGCATAATGAAACATTAATTAAGCGAGAACAATTTACATCTCGCATAGTCAATGATGAAGATAACTTAGAATTATTAGAATTTGTAGGAGGCGGTTAATATGTTTAAAATAGGCAACTTTACATTAAATTCAAGATTATTATTAGGTACAGGAAAATTTGATAATGAAGAGATACAAACTCAGGCTATTGCAGCAGCAGAAACAGAAGTATTAACTTTTGCAGTGAGACGCATGAATTTATATGACAAAGATTTACCAAATCCATTAGCAAAAGTTGATTTATCGAAATTCATCACATTTCCAAATACAGCTGGAGCTAAGACAGCTAAAGAAGCAGTTCGTATAGCAGAAATTGCTAATCATGCAGGTGTTTGTGACATGATTAAGGTAGAAGTCATTGGTGATGACGAAACATTACTGCCAGACCCATTAGAAACATATGAAGCATGCAAAGTGTTACTGGAAAAAGGTTACACGGTCTGTCCATATATATCTAATGATGTTGTCTTAGCGAAACGCTTAGAAGAGTTAGGCGTTCATGCAATTATGCCACTTGCCTCTCCTATTGGTACAGGGAGAGGAATCAATAATCCATTAAATTTGCGCTATATTATTGAACGTGTCAATGTACCAGTAATCGTAGATGCAGGTATTGGCTCACCTAAGGATGCTTGTCATGCAATGGAATTAGGTGCTGATGGTATTTTACTTAATACGGCAATATCAAGTGCAGCGGATCCTGTGAAAATGGCAGAAGCAATGAATAAAGGGATTAGTGCCGGAAGATTGAGTTATGAAGCAGGAAGAATACCTGTGAAGTATACAGCACAAGCATCGAGTCCAACTGAAGGAATTGGGTTCTTATGATAGAGCGCTACAATCGACAAGTAAGATATCATCAGTTTGGTGAGTACGGTCAAAGCCAACTTCAAAAAACTCACGTCATGATTATGGGTGCAGGTGCACTTGGTAGTCACAGCGCAGAAATGTTAGTAAGGATGGGGGTAGGCTCACTTACTGTAATAGATATGGATATTGTTGAATTATCCAATTTACATAGACAAGCGTTATATGATGAGTTGGATGCAGAAAAGATGTTACCTAAAGTTGAAGCATTAAAGCATAAGTTGAATCAAATAAATAGTAACGTACAAGTAATAGCAATTGATCGTGAAATAACAAATTTAAATATTGAAAATCTATTATCGACATATCATCCGGATATTGTTATAGATGGTATGGATCATTTTAAAATAAGATATTTAATTAATGAATCTTGTAACAAGCAAAATATACCTTGGATTTACGGTGCTGCAGTTGGTAGTAAAGGTACTGTTTATGGTATCGATGATCAAGGGCCATGTTTGAAATGTCTACTTGAAACAATGCCAAGTACTGGTGAAAGTTGTGCAATAAATGGTGTGCTGCCACCAGTGATTTATCAAGTAGCTAGTATACAAGTTTCCGAGCTAATGAGATGGGTCTCTGGCGAAGCATTTTCAAAGAAACTTATAACTATAGATTGTTTTAATATGCAATATAAGTCGATGGATGTTAATGCCTTAAAACAAAGTGATTGTAATGTTTGTAAGAAACATGAGTATGCATTGTTAAACGATAAATACGACAACAAGATAGAGAAACAATGCGGAGACATGTTCTTATTACGCTTTAATGCCGATATTTTTAGCCATACTGATTATTTACCTGTTACGGTAAAAAAAGCTAATAATTTTGTGAAACTACTGTCCTATAAGCCTTATGAAATTACACTGTTCAAAGACGGAAGAATGCATGTCTATGGAGTTGAAAACGAAGGGGAAGCTGAGAAGATTTATAGAGAAATTGGAAAGAGTTTGAGTTGAATATAAAATAATTTAAACACTGACTAAACAATAGATTGATGTGCTATTGTTTAGCAGTGTTTTGCGTTATGAAGTATTTGGCTTGCTTGTAAGTCTGTTTCTAGCTCTTTTAAAGCGTTTTGAATCCTTAACTCGTCTAAAAGGTCGCCCATAATTTTATCATTCATTGTATATCCTCCCCTTGTTATTATGTTGGTATTTTAACATAATATTAGACGTGATTGTTAAGTGAAGGTGAGCAAAATCAATTGAATTTACGTACAGAAAATTGTACAATAATCATAGAAATATAAAGGAGGTTTTTATTGTGACGGTTAAAAATTATACGTTCGTAAGAGATAATTTTAGAGATATGATTAATAAGGTAAATGATGATAGCGATACAATTACGATTACAACAAAAGACCGTAACGCTGTGTTGATGTCAGAAGATGATTACGACGCAATTATGGAAACATTATATCTTCAACAAAATCCTTCCAACGCAAAACATTTAGCAGAATCAATTGAGAATTTAGAACGTGGTAATGTTAAAAGTAAGGAAATAGAAATATAAATGGCTAAATTAAATATTACTTTTTCACCTCAAGCATTTGAAGATTATGAATACTTTCAGTTAAAAGATAGACCTATGGTAAAGCGTATCAATAAATTGCTTAAAAGTATTAACAGAGATGGGGCTTTAGGAGGTATTGGGAAACCTGAAAAATTGGTTGGTAGTCTTTCGGGATATTATAGTCGTCGGATTAATCAGGAACATAGATTAGTATATACGGTGAATGATACTTCAATCATGGTTGCTTCATGTAGGTATCATTATAGATGAAAAAACCACTTTACTGTTTAAATCAGTTAGGTGGTTTTTTAATAATATTATCGTCCAAATAGTCTGCTAAATAGCCCTTTTTTATCGTTGTGGCTATTTTTATCTGTATTGCTTTCTTGTTCTGTATTAGGCTCTGAATGACTTTCAGAAGTATTATAATTTTGGTTCTGTTGCAAAGTAAAAAAATATAGCTAACCACTAATTTATCATGTCAGTGTTCGCTTAACTTGCTAGCATGATGCTAATTTCTTGGCATGGCGAAAATCCGTAGATCTGAAGAGACCTGCGGTTCTTTTTATATAGAGCGTAAATACATTCAATACCTTTTAAAGTATTCTTTGCTGTATTGATACTTTGATACCTTGTATTTCTTACTTTAATATGACGGTGATCTTGCTCAATGAGGTTATTCAGATATTTCGATGTACAATGACAGTCAGGTTTAAGTTTAAAAGCTTTAATTACTTTAGCCATTGCTACCTTCGTTGAAGGTGCCTGATCTGTAATTACCTTTTGAGGTTTACCAAATTGTTTAATGAGACGTTTGATAAACGCATATGCTGAATGATTATCTCGTTGCTTACGCAACCAAATATCTAATGTATGTCCCTCTGCATCAATGGCACGATATAAATAGCTCCATTTTCCTTTTATTTTGATGTACGTCTCATCAATACGCAATTTGTAATAAGCTTTTTTATGCTTTTTCTTCCAAATTTGATACAAAATTGGGGCATATTCTTGAACCCAACGGTAGACCGTTGAATGATGAACGTTTACACCACGTTCACTTAATATTTCAGATATATCACGATAACTCAATGCATATCTTAGATAGTAGCCAACGGCTACAGTGATAACATCCTTGTTAAATTGTTTATATCTGAAATAGTTCATACAGAAGACTCCTTTTTGTTAAAATTATACTATAAATTCAACTTTGCAACAGAACCTAATTTTCACTGATTTTCCAGATGTTAAATGGTCTATTGGTTTTATAGTTTTAATGACAATTATTTATATTATTAGAGATATATTGGCTCCTAAACATAAAAAAAAGTGATGAAAATCGCGACGACTAATCACTTAAAACCAATACTGTTCTACGTGAAACATATATTAATAAAAACCTTTAACAAGACACATTAGTTATCAAAATTTTTATCAACATTTATTTAGGAAAAACACTAAATAGAGTGCTTTCGCTTATCATCTCTTATTTTATTTATATTTTCTTGTGTATATTACCTTTTAAATCACTACACCTAATAAGGTGTGGGGTTATTTTTATATCCAGAAATTAAAAGCCCTAACTACAAATAGTAGTTAGGGCTTTGGAAGCAATATTATACAAAATGACAAGAGAATATGTTTTGATTGGACTATTAATTCTCTAATTTCACTCTAGCACATGATAGTGCAGAGAAACATTATTGATTATCATAATTATTTTTTATTTTGCTACGTTATGTATGATTCTACCGCACTCACTTTGTTCGTTTGCTACAGCATGAATATTAAAGGTCGAACTAAAGATTCTGACCTATATTCACGCTAAAAATCCCCTCAAAACCAATATAACTAATTTTAATTATTCTTTATTCTTGAGGTAAATGAATGAAATTGGTCGTATAAGCAATCGAGTGTTTAGGAATGAGCGTACGTTTCTCTAATTCATTATCTTTTGGATCTTTGATGCCATCGCTTTTCACTAATAATATTTCGTACGTATATTCTTTAACAATATACCCCGTAAATGATTCTCCATTATTTAAAACAACTTTTACCTTTTTATGATCAAAGAAAGCATACGCTTGTTTTGGATAATCATAGTTTTTGTAATGTTTTAGCCTCGCTTTTTGTTTATTATTCATCATTTTATCCCCCCTTTATATTAAGAATTTAATAATTGTCCTTTCTTTGCTATATTGCTAGCAGCTACAATATCATTGTTTTGATGTATGAATCCACATTTTGTACACTTAAACTTATTTTTATTAGTTCTGTTGTACTGATTTCTATCATGGCATATTGGACATTCAATAGACGTGAAACTTTCATCAACGATCAGTATTTCGTCACTTTCATTTTTTCGCTGCTTAATCGCAAAATAAGTTAAGTCAAATACCAAACTAGGAAAAGATAAATGACTTGAACCATGATCATCTAATGCAAAGACGGTTTGAAAACGATTGGACGTTTGTTCTAACATTTCGTTAACAACTTGATTGATATGGCTTTTAAGTCCTGTTTTCAGTTTAGAATAAGCTTCGCTATTATCATATTGCTTATTAGCAATACGTCTCTCGTATTTTCTAAAAAGATGGAAGAGCGTGTTATGTTTATCGACAAAAACAAAAGATCGGTCTATATTTGACGCTGTTAAGTAATGGTATTTGCCTAAATCGATACCGATAATATGAGATTTTTCTTGTTTTATATAATCGTTAATCGCTTTGATATACTTATATTTGCAGTTCTCTAGCTTTTCACTAACGAAAAATTCATAGCCTATCATTCCCCTTTTTTCTTGTATTTTATGATTTAAATACGTTGAGTGGGCTGTTTTCAAAGTTTTTTCTACGCATATTCGTTGAGCGCATTTCTTCTAATTCGGACAAAATAGAGCGCATTAAATATCCTTGCATATTTTCCAATTTTTCTTGTTTTTTAACCATTATACCTTTGAATCTTTTAAGTACCGTAAATAATTCATCATCCATATCTTCAAGCATATACACTTCACCATACAAATCATTAAACGAACGCTTAGCTTTTAGTATAACTGATTTAATGATTTGTATTTCTTTAGCACTAAAATTATTCATGTATCTTTTTGTATCTTCGGGCATTTCCTGAAGTTCTAAATGTTTTAAAGCTTCTTCATCGGATTGCTTTTGTAAATGATCTGTATGATTTGGTTGATTAGGTTTTGTATCTTCTATATTTGCCTCTCTTATATCATTCATATCATTCATATCATTAGAATCAATAACACTAATATTAGTGTTACTAAAATCAGTATAACTAGCGTCCCATTTTTTAAGTTTGCAATGTCCCATATCTTTAGTTTGCAATGTCCCATTTTTTAAGTTTGCAATGTCCCATTTTTTAAGTTTGTTGTCATTACGCTGTTTTGGAGGATTTACATATAATTTATCTGCTCTTTTTGAAGGTTTTACTTCTATTAATCCATAAGCAATTAACTCATTTTTGAGCCTAGCCACTTTTTTACGATTTATATTCAAAAATTTTGCAATTTCTTGATTTGGCATCACGCAGTAAATATTATGTGTTTTATCGTAAAAAATATCTTTAAATACACTATATTCATAACGACTTAGATAAATAGCGTAAGTAATAATAGCATCGGGCGATAGTTTATTATAAAATGGATTATCAAAAAGTGCATAAGGCAAACGATAAAACTCATCAATATCATTTAGATAATAGTATTTATCATATGGCTTTTTGGGATATAATCGATTATTTGAAGTAGGAACTCTTATTTCTTCTAAAAGACCATATTCAATCAATTCTTTTTTTAAATTTATAATTGTAGGTTCAGAAACATGTAGCATACCTTTTAAATCTGAATTTGAATATATTGAAAATAATCGTTTATTTTCATCTAAAAATTGAGATTGATCTTGGTTATTTTTTGCATAAGCAATTGTTAAACTTTGACGTTCAGTAATAATCGCATAGAGTAATTTACTTTTGGCTCTCATAGCTTTGAACTTGTTGTCTGTAAATAAGAATTTGTGTAGTTTTGTGAATTTTTGATTTTCTTCATTTGTCATAATAAAAAACCTCTTTCCGAATTTTAAATTGGTAAGAGGTAATAAAACGCTTTTATATATTTTCCGTTCATATAATAACTTCAATACTTGCACTAAGTAATCATTCATTATATAATACAAGTATAAATTTGATATTAAATAAACGTGTGCCAACGTTTTATTACCAAACATTTAAGGGCAACTACTACCAATAGTTGCTCTTTTTATTTTGTTATAAATTAATAATAACACTTATATACCTATAGAAACAATTTATTTTGTAACTTTTTATGAGTAACATGTTACATGTAACAAACAACACAAAGAATATATAAGAATGAATTAAGAACAACGAGATTATGTATAAGTTGAAAGAAACAAGTTTTTCAGTAACATGTTACATGTAACAAACAACACAAAGAATATATAAGAATGAATTAAGAACAATGAGATTATGTATAAGTTGAAAGAAACAAGTTTTGCAGTAACATGTTACATGTAACAAACAACACAAAGAATATATAAGAATGAATTAAGAACAATGAGATTATGTATAAGTTGAAAGAAACAAAGTTTTGCAGTAACATGTTACATGTAACAAACAACACAAAGAATATATAAGAATGAATTAAGAACAACGAGATTATGTATAAGTTGAAAGAAACAAGTTTTGCAGTAACATGTTACATGTGACAAACAACACAAAGAATATATAAGAATGAATTAAGAACAATGAGATTATGTATAAGTTGAAAGAAACAAAGTTTTGCAGTAACATGTTACATGTAACAAACAACACAAAGAATATATAAGAATGAATTAAGAACAACGAGATTATGTATAAGTTGAAAGAAACAAAGTTTTGCAGTAACATGTTACATGTAACAAACAACACAAAGAATATATAAGAATGAATTAAGAACAATGAGATTATGTAGGAGGGTTATTTTGAATATAATAACAGTTGGAAATTTTAAAGGTGGCGTAGGTAAAACTACAGTATCTACATTACTTTCTTATATTGCATCTGAAAACTATAACAAAAAGGTTCTTTTAATAGATTTTGATCCTCAAGGTAACGCTACTCAAATTATGAAAAGAACTTATCCAGAATTTAAAGAGGAATCACTTTCATTCATAAATATGCTAAAAAGTGGAAATATAGATGAAAGTATCATTAGATTAACTTCTAATTTATCATTATTGCCCGCTGATTCGTCTTTGGCTAATTTATCCGATATTATTTCAAAAACAGACATTTTGAAAAAAAGATATATTTTAAAAAATGTGGTAGAAAAAATTGAAAAAATTTATGATTTCGATTATGTATTTATAGATGTGCCACCTACTATAAATTCAGATTTTACTAATAATGCTGTTTACGCAAGTAATTATATTTTAATGGTATTTCAAACACAACAATCAGCTTATGAGAGCAGTCTTTCTTTTGTTAATTTTCTAAGAGATAGAAAAAAAGAGTCAGATTTACCATTTGAATTAGTTGGTGCAGTTCCAGTATTAATAAAAAAAAATGGACGAGTAGATAAACAAATATTAGAGATGTCTAAATCTGCGTTTTCTGAAGCATTATTTGAACACCAAATATATCAAAGAGAAAGAATAAAAAAGTTCGCTGCTGATGGGATAAAAGATAAAGATATGCATGATAAAAAAGTCATACATATGTTCAACAAAGTATATGAAGAATTAGTTAGTAGAATTAAATTAATTGAGGAGGAATGAAATGTATGGCTGGATTTTTAGATAATATAGATACTTCGGAAGTGAAATACACAGAGAATTATAGACCTATATCTAAAAGTACAACAATGAGAGTAGATACTGATATTAAGAAAAGGCTAAACCAAATGGCGTTAGATAAAGATACGTCTATAAAATCAATAATTGATAAAGTTTTAGAAGAATTTTTAGAAAATAATAAGTATTAAAAAGTTAATTTATAGTAATTTTTCAAATAAAGAAAATGCTAAAATGCGTCACTATACTAGTGACGCATTTTTTGTAACTTCTGATAATCATCGATTATGTTAATAAATGCAAAATCAAACAGAACTTTTTTAATGTTAGCAACAATTTTTATTACCATTTTCTTTTTTCTCATTATTTTCGTCTTTTTTGTCTGTTTTCTCTTCAATTTCAACTGAACAACATGACTGTTCTTGAGGTTTTAATTTTTTTAATGCGTCTTTGATACCCATTTACTTCACCTCCTTAAATGATTAAGTTAACAATTAGACCAGTAGCAATAGCTACGACTAAAATTGCTATAACAAAAGATATTACAAATTTCTTTTTAAATAATTTAGATAACAATACAACTTCAGGAATACTTGCTCCTGCGCCACCTATAATTAATGCTACGACTGTTCCCAGTGACATACCTTTAGATACTAAAGCTTCAGCTATAGGAAGCATTGTTTCTGGTCTAATATACATAGGTATACCAATAACAGAAGCAATAATAACAGAGATAATACTATCGCCACTCGCATATTGTGTTATAAAGCTTTCTGGAATAAATCCATAAATAAATGCACCGATAAATACACCAATAATTAAATAAGGTAACATTGGATATAGGAAAGCCCAAGCATCATTTAGCGCTTGCTTAACACGAGATCCTGATTTATTAGTGAAAAATCCATCACCTTTGACATTAACGCCTTTATAACTCTTTGCTAAATTCACTTTTGAAAAAACAAGGCCAGTTAAAATGCTGAATATCGCTAATACAACAAAATAAACAACAGCAACTTTCCACCCTAATAAAATCCATAGCATAAATATCATGAGTGGATTCATGAGTGGCGAAGCGATTAAGAAACTCATAGCTGGACCAAACGGAACTTTAGAGTTTAACAAACCTGCAAGTATAGGAATAGTAGAACAAGAACAAAATGGTGTAATAGCACCAAAAATCATTCCCAAAATATAATTAATAACTTGATTAGGTTTACTTAAAAAGTGTTTTATTTTCTCTTCTGAAACTATTTGCTGGATTATACTTACAATAAAACTCACTACTATGAATAGTACTAATAATTCAAAAAATAGCATTAAAAACGTCTTTATGAATTCTATACTTGAATCTAACATTAATATAAGTCCTCCAAATTTATTTAATCAACTTTTTTTGATATATAAATTAAAAAAAGTTGATTAATATGATGTATAAGAAGATAAATCCTATAATATTTTACAGCAAGTATCTTCAGTTAATACAACTTGAATTTGTGCTTCATTGATTTTGTAGTAGTTCCAAGTACCGTATTTTTCAGGTATTAAAATCTGTGCACTTACTAGTTTTTTTAAATGATATGAAATTTTAGATTGTTTTAAATCTAATAACTCCTCTAAGTCGCATACACATAGTGATTTATTAGGGCTTTGACTAATTTGATTAAGTATTTTTAATCTATTTTTGTCAGCAAGTGCATTAAACATGTTTTCATAAAAATCTAATTGTTGATCTTCATTCATATCAGTTTTTGCTTTAATAACTTCCATAAAAAGAGCACCTCTTTTTTATAATATTTGATTAGAGTTTATATTATCTTTATTTCAATTCTTGTATTGCTTGTTTGTAGTTATTTTCTGTTGATTCACCATACTGATGAATATTACCTTTAAAGAACTCCTTCTCCATATATATTGTAGCTTCTTTTAAAGTGACTTCTCTTGATACCATAACAAGATTTAAATAACTTACAAAGTAACCAACAGATAAAGTACTTGCGTGGTTTACTCGCAATCAGGCACACCTCCTTATTGTCTAAATAATTTTATTCCATTTAATATATCAACTTTTTTTGATATATTAAATATAAATCAATATATACATTATTGCAAGATTAAAAAACTATAATTTTACATAAACTTAGACATGCTCCACAGCAATAGTAAAAATATTTTCTTCCTAGCTATATTATTAGAAACTCAAATTAAGTAAAATTTTAAAAATCCAAATCAATACATAGACACTAATCTATATAGATGTTAATCTATGGTAGTAAAATAATTAATGAGGTGAGTATAATGTTAAATATTGAAATATACGAAGAAGCTATGTGCTGTTCTACTGGCGTATGTGGTCCAGAACCGGATGAAACACTAATAAAGACGAACCAAATCAATGAATATTTAAAACAAAATCAAATAGAAGTTCAACGTTATAATATGAGTAACAATCCGAATGAATTTATTAAAAATAAAGAAGCTATTCGTTTAATTCAAGAAAAAGGTAATGAAGTTTTACCAATCACTTTTATAGAAGGCAATATAGCTAAAACGGGTACTTATATTACCCAAGAAGAAGCCGATGAAATTATTACGGTTAATCAGATGAGAAATGGAGGATGCTGTGATGGAGATGGATGCTGTTAAATACTTAAATAAATTGAATTTAGATAATGTTGAGTTAACAAAATATTTGTTTTTTACTGGTAAAGGTGGCGTAGGCAAAACGACGATATCAAGTTCTATTGCTTTAAACTTAGCGGAAAATGGAAAGAAAGTAGCTTTAGTAAGTACTGATCCAGCTAGTAATTTACAAGATGTATTTCAAATGGAATTATCTAATAAATTAACTAAATATCAACCTATACCTAATCTCTCTATAGCCAATTTTGACCCGATTGCTGCTGCAGACGATTATAAAGCACAATCTATAGAACCTTATGAGGGTATTCTACCAGAAGATGTGCTTTCTGAGATGAAAGAACAGTTAAGTGGTTCGTGTACAGTTGAAGTAGCAGCGTTTAATGAATTTACAAATTTTTTATCCGATAAAACTTTAGAACAAGAATTTGATTTCATTATATTTGATACAGCTCCAACAGGTCACACCTTGAGAATGCTTGAATTACCTTCTGCATGGACAGATTATTTAAATACAACGAGTAATGACGCTTCTTGCTTAGGTCAATTATCGGGTTTAAATGAAAATAGAGGTAAATATAATTCAGCACTTGAAAAACTACGTAACCAAGACGATACGACCATGATGTTAGTTGCGAAACCTAGCCACTCTTCTATATATGAAATTCAAAGAGCGCAACAAGAATTACAACAACTATCAATTTCTAAATTCAAAGTAGTCATTAACAACTATATAGAAGAAAGTCACGGTTTAATTTCGAGTCAGATGAAATCAGAACAAGATAAAAACATTAATCATTTTACTGAATGGTTAAATAACAATCATGCTTATTACGTTCCATATAAAAAGCAGAAAGAAGAAGGTATAGAAAGTTTAACTAATCTATTAAATGATGATAACTTAATTGAAAATGATGACTTTATTGTTGAAGATCATCCGCAATTCAATAAATTAACAGATGAAATTGAAAATAGTAAAGTTCAATATTTATTTACAATGGGAAAAGGTGGCGTTGGTAAAACGACAGTAGCAACGCAATTAGCTACAGCATTATCTAATAAAGGACATCGTGTTCTTTTAGCAACTACTGACCCTACTAAAGAAATTAATGTTGAAACCACAAGTAATTTAAATACTGCTTATATTGATGAAGAACAAGCATTAGAAAAGTATAAAAAAGAAGTACTAGCCACAGTGAATGATGATACACCACAAGACGATATTGATTATATTATGGAAGATTTAAAATCACCTTGTACAGAAGAAATAGCATTTTTCAAAGCCTTTAGTGACATTATGGAGAACCAAGAAGACATGGATTACGTAATTGTAGATACAGCTCCTACAGGCCATACCTTGTTGTTACTTGATTCTAGTGAAAATCACCATAAAGAACTAAAGAAAAAATCAACTCAAACTACCAGTAATGTTGAAACGTTATTACCTAAAATTCAAAATCAAGATTTAACACAGATGATAATCGTAACACTAGCAGAAAAAACACCTTATTTAGAATCTAAACGTTTAGTAGAAGATTTAAATAGAGCCGATATAGGACATAATTGGTGGGTCGTTAATCAATCATTAGTTACGCTAAATCAACGTGATGACCTTTTTAGTAACAAAAAAGAAGATGAATCGATTTGGATAAACAAGATTAAAAATGAAAGTCTTAATAATTACTTTGTCATACCTTATGGAGGGTTAGAATATTGAAAAAAATTGTTATCATTGGTTCAGTTGCTGCCGGTACGAGTGTCGCGGCTAAAGCAAGAAGAAATAGTGAAGATGTTGAAATTACCGTTTTTGATAAAGATAGTGATATTTCGTATTCCGTATGTGGTATCCCCTACTATATAGGCGGTAATGTATCTGATATTGATGAACTCACGCCACGAAATGCTAAATGGTTTAAAGAACGCTTTAATATAGATATTTATACAGAATATGAAGTGAATAAGATAAATGATAGTGATCAAACAATAACAGTTACTAATTTAGTAAATGATGAAAAGATGATTCAAAAATATGACGAATTAGTATTAGCAACAGGTTCATCGCCTAAAGAACTCCCTCAATTAAATAGCGAAGAATATAATAATGTGTTTAAAGTTAAAAATATTAATGATGCCAAAGCAATTTATAATTATATTAATGACCATGATGTTCAGAATATAACAATCGTTGGCGGTGGATTTATTGGTTTAGAGATGTTAGAACAATTATCTAATTACAACACTTCAATTGTTCAACGTAACACTTTTATGCCTCATTTAGACTACGATATGAGTTTTATGATTCAAGAATATATTGAAGATAAAGCTAACGTATATACCTATAATGAAATTGACATTATTGATTATGATGAGAATCATACGATAAATAGAGTCAGCTTAAAAACTGGCGAATTAATTGATACAGACTTAATCATTATTGGGATTGGTGTCACACCAAATACTAAATTAGCTAAAGAAATTGGTATTAATATTGGAGAATCTGGAGCAATACAAACCAATAAGTATTTGGAAACAAATATTCCTCATATATATGCAATTGGTGATGCAGCAGAAAGTTATAATTTAATTACTGGTAATCCTATATATAGACCGCTAGGTTCTACAGCAAATAAAATGGGTCGTATTTTAGGAGATCGATTAACTGGTGGAAATCTAGAACATAAAGGCATTTTAGGCACAGGCATTGTCCGTATCTTTGATATGACAATTGCCCAGACAGGTTTAACCGAAAAAGAAGCTGTTGAGTTAGAAATTGATATTGATGTATTACACAATGTGAAACCGAATCGTCCAGAATATATGCAAGGTCAAGAAATGGTAATTAAAGCTATATTTGATAAAAATAATTCTAAATTACTTGGTGCGCAAATAGTTGGGTATGAGGGCGTAGACAAGAGAATTGATGTACTAGCTACTGCTATAACATTTGGTGCCAAAGCAGAAGATTTATTTCATTTAGATTTAGCATATGCACCTCCTTTTTCTACAACTAAAGATCCTGTTATTTATACAGGGATGATTGGTCACAATATTACTCGGGGACGTAAAATTATAACGCCTGAAGAAGTCGTAAAACAAAAAAATGATTTATTGATTTTAGATGTACGTTCTCCAAAGCAATTTGAAGTTGATCATGTTGATGGAGCGATTAACGTCCCATTGAAAACGTTGAGAAGTTATGCAAAAACGTTAGATGAAAATCAAACAATCGTGACTTATTGTAATAAAGGTACTACTGGTAATGCTGCACAAAACGTACTTATTAATTTAGGCTTTAAACAAGTATATAATTTATCAGGTGGCAATAAAAATTATCAACGATATAAAAGATTTCAAGTAGAAAGGGAGAAGAAAAATTGAATTATAATGAGATATCACAATACTTGAAAGTGATTGCTGATAGTAGCCGTCTTGAAATATTAGATTTGTTATCTTGTGGTGAATTATGCGCTTGTGATTTATTAGAGCATTTTTCTTTTTCTCAACCCACATTAAGTCATCATATGAAAGTATTAAAAGACAATAATTTAATTACATCCAGAAAAGATGGTAATAAAAATTTATACAAATTGAATCATGACGTATTGGATGACGTTACATCACGACTGACTCTATTGAGTTCCAGTACTGTCCCATGTATATGTGAAACAGTAGAGAAAGGTGAGTGTTAATGATGACGATATTAGCAATCACAATATTTGTATTAACGTTAATTTTTGTTATATGGCAACCTAAAGGTCTAGATATTGGTATTACTGCATTAATTGGTGCTGTAGTTGCTATAATCACTGGCGTTGTAAGCTTTTCAGACGTACTAGAAGTTACTGGAATTGTTTGGAATGCGACCTTAACTTTTGTTGCAGTTATTCTTATTTCACTCATATTAGATGAAATTGGCTTCTTTGAATGGTCTGCTATACATATGGTGAGAGCATCAAAAGGTAGCGGATTGAAAATGTTTATCTTTATCATGCTATTAGGTTCAGTTGTAGCAGCCTTCTTCGCAAATGATGGTGCAGCTTTAATACTGACGCCTATTGTTTTAGCAATGGTACGTAGTCTAGGTTTTGATAAAAAAGCGATATTTCCATTTATTATTGCTAGTGGTTTTATTGCAGATACCACATCATTACCACTTATTGTTAGTAATTTAGTTAATATTGTTTCTGCTGATTACTTTGATATTGGATTTGTTGAGTACTTCAGTAAAATGATTATACCTAATATATTCTCTCTGATTGCTAGTATTCTCGTCTTATGGTTATATTTTAGAAAGTCTATCCCAGGAAAATTTGATGCAGTAAATATTAGAGAACCAAAAGAAGCGATTAAGGACAAAAAGCTTTTTAACATCTCGTGGATTGTACTCACTGTATTGCTAGTTGGTTATTTAATAAGTGAATTTATAAATATTCCAGTATCAATTATTGCTGGTATCATTGCTTTAATATTTGTATTATTAGCGCGTAAATCTAAAGCCGTGCATACGAAACAAGTAATTAAAGGTGCGCCATGGAATATTGTTTTATTCTCTATTGGTATGTATCTCGTCGTATTTGGTTTGAAAAACGTGGGCATTACAACACTTCTTGGTGATGTACTAACAAACATTTCAAGTTATGGCTTATTTAGCAGCATTATGGGTATGGGCTTTGTAGCTGCATTCCTATCCTCTATTATGAATAACATGCCAACCGTTTTAATAGATGCAATAGCAATTGGTCAATCGAGTGCTACAGGAATATTAAAAGAAGGTATGATTTATGCGAATATTATCGGATCTGATTTGGGGCCTAAGATAACACCAATTGGTTCGTTAGCCACACTTCTTTGGTTACACGTACTAACTCAAAAAGGTGTCAAGATTTCTTGGGGAACCTATTTTAAGACCGGAATTATTATCACAATCCCTGTTTTATTTGTAACCCTATTAGGTCTATATTTAACACTAATAATTTTTTAAAAGAGAGGTAATAATAAATGGATAAGAAAACAATTTACTTTATATGTACTGGTAATTCTTGTCGTAGTCAAATGGCTGAGGGCTGGGGAAGAGAAATACTCGGCGAAGAATGGAATGTTTACTCAGCAGGTATCGAAACGCATGGCGTAAATCCTAAGGCGATAGAAGCTATGAAAGAAGTGGATATTGACATATCAAACCATACTTCTGATTTAATTGATAATAAAATTTTAAGACAATCAGACCTAGTTGTTACACTTTGTAGTGATGCTGATGAGAATTGTCCAGTCATCCCGCCTAATGTAAAAAAAGAACATTGGGGCTTTGATGACCCAGCAGGTAAATCTTGGTCAGAATTTCAACGTGTAAGAGATGAAATAGGTCAAAAGATCAAGCAATTTTATGATAATTAAGTTAATATAAAATTCAAAAACAGAGGATAAGCATTGTTATATGTGCTTATCCTCTGTTTTATATAATGATATTTGCTGCTTACCTTTTTCTGTTAGTTCTGCATATATTGTTGTGCCACATATAGGAAAACACCCATTGTAGAATAACTCTATATTTTTTGCTAAATCTTGCCTCGCTATGCTTTCAAGTGCTAATAAAAAATTTTTTCGCTTACATCTAAAGTTTTAAAATCTACACTTTATTCTTCTCTAATCGATAACAGTACATTATACACTAAATCTTGTTTTAACAACGTTCATCACCTCTTATTTATCTAGATGACGATACAAGGTTGCTCTACTTATATTTGTCTGTTCTTTTATCTCATCTAAAGTGTATTTTTTGCTCATATACATCTCAATAGCATCTCTAAGGTTATTATCATCGCGTTTGGGTCTACCCTAATCGAACCATTATCGATGCTAGCAAAACAGTATTTCTGTATGTATGATTAGAGTACTAAAAATGATCCTTATTAAGATGAAATTTGTTTTTGAAACGATTAAGAGGCACCTTGGTCAACCAATGGTGCCTCTTTGATATGAATTCTAATAATAACCATATATGTAAGCGATACCAAGAATGTCATTTATTAAACCCTCAGTAAATTGTTAGTGAGCAGAGTTATTGTTATTTTAAATATGTATTATTACACTGTGTATGATGGGCATATAGGGGGAATAGTAATGGTTAACTCTGATAAAAAAGAAATAGAAATAAGCAAAACAAATGAAACACGATCTAATGAAATATCGAAAATGATTGAAGAGGGTGGTTTGGGCGCTGACCAGTATTACACTATAGACAAGCAGCAACCCAATCAAAAAATTTTAATAGAAAATATTGATCAATTCAAAGACGAAATAAGTCAAAAAGATAACGACGATTTAATTGATTTATTAATACTAAATGCTCAGGAAAACATCAACTCAAAAGGTAACCATGCTTTGATTATTATAAAAAAAGAACTGCTTAGCCGAATGTAATAAAAATGAAATTTAAAAAACTGAGACACCTAAAGATTTAGGTGTATTTGCTATTCTAATAATAAGGAGAAAAAATTTATGAAAGTAAAAGACCAACAACCCTATATCTTAGATAATGAGCTAGGCTCAAGAGAAGAAGTTGAAATAGACGAGCAAAGAATTAAAGAATTAGAAGAATATGATGAGCAAGAAGATAAAAATCCTAATAATAAAATTATTATTTTTACAACTATACTGATATTTATTTTAACCATAATTTTATCTGTTATTATACAGACGAATAAAAAATAGATAAAATCTTTAAAGTTAAAAATGTTCGTTTTTGACACAAAACCTCTTAAATTAAAATTAAGAGGTTTTTCTTGGATATTTAAGTCTATAAACTTGTGCTATAATCAATGTGTCGAAAATATCAAAAATCATGAGTTTTCAGACGATGAGAGACGTGCTTATTTGCATCGAGAAATAGATTTTATTAATAAGTTCCCATAAAACGATTAAAAGAGGTGGTATTGAAATGGCTAAAATTGGTTATGCACGTGTATCAACACAAGATCAAAGTCTTGATGGACAAATTGATACACTTAAAGACTATGGTTGTGAACGTATCTTTAGCGAAAAAGTGAGTGGTCGCAAAACGAAAAGAACAGAACTTGATAAGTGTTTAGACTATTTACGTGAAGGAGACATCCTAGTTATCTATAAATTAGATCGTCTTGGACGTACAACAAAACAATTAATTGATCTGTCTCAATGGTTAGATGAAAACGGCATTGATTTACATATTATTGATATGAATGTGTCAACCAAAGATGCGATGGGAAAAATGTTTTTTACAATGATGAGTGCATTTGCAGAACTTGAAGCTAACTTATTAAGTGAACGTACGAAAAAAGGTCTAGAAGCTGCGAGAGCAAGAGGGAGAAAAGGCGGCCGTCCTTCTTTGCCAGATTATAAGAAAAGAGAAATCAAATTCTTATACGATGAACAAAAACTTACAGGCGAAGAGATTGCTAAACAGACAGATGTTAGTCGTTCAACGGTATACAGAATAATAAAAAATAATTAGTTTAAAAAACTGGTAACGTGAAGAAATAATAAAAAGGGAGGAAATTTATTGGAACTTAGACATATGCAGTATTTTGTAGAAGTCGTAAAGCAAAAAAGTATGACCAAAGCAGCATCTAATCTTTTTATCACACAACCCACAATTAGTAATACAATTAAATTATTAGAAGAAGAATTAGATGTAAATTTATTTAATAGGTATAAAAACCAAATATACTTAACTGACGCAGGAGAAGCTTTCTTTTTCCAATGTAAAGAAATGCTTAAAATGTATGATAATATCCCTAATGAGTTAAGTAATTTATTAGAATTAAAAAAGGGACATTTGAAAATTGGAATCCCTACTATTATTAATATAAGAAGATTAATTGGCTTAATTTCGGAATTTCATGAAATGTATCCTAATATAACTTTTCAACTTTTTGAAAATGGTAGTAAAA
The DNA here is from genome assembly GCF_000010125.1 of Staphylococcus saprophyticus subsp. saprophyticus ATCC 15305 = NCTC 7292. NCBI lineage: Bacteria > Bacillati > Bacillota > Bacilli > Caryophanales > Staphylococcaceae > Staphylococcus > Staphylococcus saprophyticus. The sequence goes on along the minus strand of NC_007351.1, from coordinate 10,679 downwards.
AAATTGAAAACGATGTATATTATGGTGATTTGGACATGGGAATTACTGTACTTCCTACAAATAATAAAAACTTTGATATATTCTCTTTTTTAGAAGAAAAATTAAAACTGGTCGTTCATAAAAATCATGAATTATCTAAAAAAACAAAGATTGATATTGAAGATTTACAAGAACAAGAATTTATTTTATTCAATTCTGATTTCTATTTAAACGATAAAATCAAAAATACATGTAGAAATTATGGCTTTAATCCTAATATAATTTTTGAAACCACCCAATGGAGCTTCATAGAAGAAATGTTATTAAATAATCTAGGGATATGTATATTACCCGAAGGAATACTAGGCTTATTAGATAATAATTTACAAGCCATCGATATTAATGAACCTTCTATGAAATGGGAACTTGGTATTATTTGGAGAAAAGATATTATAGTTGATTCTTTAACAAAAAATTGGATTAAATTTCTCCAAGAAAACTTCTTAATTAACTATTAAATATAAAGGTATTTGAGAAATTTATAGCTGTATAAAAAAAAGATATTTTATATTTATATACTCTCGCTCTATAATTAGAACATAAACATTATAGAAACGGGAGTTTTTTATGGAAAATTATAAATTTCCTAGTGACAGTAAAATTGTCAGTACGGATCAAGTATTAATTAATGATTTAAACAATTATAATACCCTATTTGGGGGGGTATTAATGAAAAAAATTGATAATAACGCAACGCTATCAGCTAGAAGACATGCAAGAGTTAAAGAATGTGTTACAGCTTCTACAGATTCAGTAGAATTTTTATATCCAATCACCCAATCTGATTCAGTTTGTATAGAATCTTATGTAGTTTATACAGGAGAAAAGTCTATGGAAATATTTTGTAAAGTCATTTCAGAAGATATGATCACTGCAGAAAGAAAAATTGCTGCTGTAGCTTTTCTTACTTTTGTAGCTTTGGATGAAAAGAAAAAACCAATTAAAGTACCCAAAATCTCTCCTCAGTCCAAAGAAGAAAAATTATTATTTATGGATGGCGAAGAAAGAGCTAAAATGCGAAAAATTAAAAGATCACAAACTAAAAATATAATTGAGTCTCTTGATATCAATAAACCATGGGAATTGGAGTAGTGATAAAATGATAAATGAAATGGAAGAATTAAACCAAGTTAAGTTAGATTTGAAAAAACTAAGAAACAAGTTTCCTAATATGTATGAAAAGTTAGAATATATAGCTAGTTTGACAAGACAATTAAGTATCCATTATAAATATTTAGGATTACTAATGTTTTCAGATAACCGTGAAATTATTCAAAATAAGCGACCAACTTTAATAAGAGAATCTGTTTTAAAATTATATGAACAAGAAGTTAAAAAAGTTAAAAAAGATAGTAATTTTGTAATTTTTAAAGATATGATGTTAAAATTCCAAAATGTGAACTACTCACAAATATTTCTTATTATTTTAGGTGCCGAACCTAGTTTTGTATTTAAAAATACAATTATTAAATAATAACTTTATTAACAATCCCTAGATTAATGAATTATAAAAACTCACAAATTTCTTGACTAAATAAAACTATATTTTAGCTAATAAAAGAGCTTCCCTAAATTTAGAGAGGCTCTTTTATTAATTTTTATAACTTAATGAGAATTTTTGCTTGTGATTTATCGTTTATGAGTTTTTCAAATCCTGATTCGACAATATCATCTAGCTCTATCTCATCAGTAATAACATCTTTAACTTTTAAATTACCTTCATTAATTAAATCTATTGTTTTTGAAATGTAGTAGGTGTATAAGCAATTGTCGAAGTGAGCTTTACACCTGTATTTGTTAATTGCATTGGATTCCATTCAATAGGATGACCAAATATAGACACTATAACGACAGTTTTAAATATAAGTTGATTTATCAATAAATTTGGACATAAAATTTATTTTTTAATGATATAGTATAGCAATATTGCTATTTGAATAAAGTTATATAACCTATATAATGAGGATGAATAATTAGAAGAAAGGTGAATTTAATGAAAAAGTTAAGGTATAATAATTTAAGTAATAAAACCAGATTAAATCATCAATTTAAATTTTCTACTATGGCACTCATTATTAGCACTTCTTTGATGGGGTATAGTATGACTTCGACACCATCAGTAGAAGCAAAAGATAAGGCTGATTTAAATATTGAGACGCATTCGAATAGTGAAAATACGCTAGAAAAACGCATTCAAGAAGGTAAAGAGAAAATTGATAAATTAAAAAACATCAAAGATAGTCAGAAAGATGCTTCTATTAAAGAAATTACAAAAGCTAAAAGCACAGAAGAAGTTGAAGCAATATTGAAGAAAGCAAAAAAAGTTGATAATAAAATCATTGAACAGAATAGAGTGCAGAGTCATTTAATTGAAAATGACAAAAAGGAAGTATCTGAAGATAAGAAAAGTGTGAAAAGTGAGTTAGATAGTAAAAAAAATATAGTTTCTTCTGTTAAAGAAAAGTCTAACCATATTGAAGAACAAGATAGTATTGACTTGTTCGATCAAGAAGACCTGCAAGATAATACGTTTGATGCTAATTTAAATCAAAGAGATACAAAGCAAGATATATCTCATTTAGTTGATATGGGTAAACTAAATGAAGAAAGTAAAGATATAGCAGATATGAATGATAGTGAAGAAAATAAAAATACGGCTTCAGAAAAAGACGAAGGCGCTGTTAAAGAAAACAACCAAGACGGTTTAGCATTTAAAGATACATCTAATACTAAGAGTAATCAAATGCAACAATCAGACGAAATTAAAAAAGACATCGATAAAGTTACGACAAACCATTCAAAAGTAAAAGATAATTTAGATTATTATGTCGAAAATAAAGAAAATAATTTAAAGATATTGGATTCAAAGCTTTCTGAACGAGACTCAATATCTGCTAAAAACAAAGAAAAATTGAAAAAGGAAATAGAAAAAACGCAACAAAGTCTAAAAAAACAAAATGACGTTGTATTAAATCATTTACAATCTGTAAATAATAAAGAACAAGCTGTAAAAGATATTGTTAGTGGTACTTTTGATGAAAAGAGTGCACAATCTATTTTAGAACGTATAGATACAAAAGGTAAAACAGATCAACAAATCGCGAGTCAAGTTGTTAGTGAGTTAGATAACTTATCTACTACTACGAGTGATGATATTTTAAAATCTATGTTTGATAAAACATCTGATAAGCAAGAACTTATTAAAACAATTCTATTAACTAAATTTGATCATATAGATACATCAAAAATCGTTGATGAAATAATGCATAAAAATCCTAGTAACGAACAAATTGTAGCTTTAATCAAACATCATTTTGGGGACAATGTTACAAGTGATGATATTTTAGAAAATATATTGGACCAATCTCATGATAAACGTAAAGCTTTAGAAACAATGCTAGCTACGAAATTAAATGATGCTAAAGCTAAAGCGCTTGCTGACGTTATTGCCAAAAAAGAAGATTCTAAGCATAACTTATTAAATCTAATGAAATCGGGAATTAATAATGAGTTGAATGATCTATTAAAGGCTGATAAAGACATAAGTAAATTTAAAGATGATATGCATGGTTTGTTTGAACCATTAAAATATACGCCAAGTTTATCTAATAAATTTGATGGGAGTTTGTTAGACAGAGCTGAACAGATGCGAAAATTAAGTGGAAATTCAAAATTACTTGGTACACCAAGTCTATTTGACGATTTATTCAATAGAAACAGTATATTAGATGGAATTAAGGATATATCTAATCCTTCGCCTGGGCGTGCTTTATCTCTAGGTGATTCCTCGGGTAGCTTTTTAAGTGGTTTATTTGACAATAATGGTGATTTTTCTTTACCTGATACAGGAACAGTAGTAAAAAAATCAACAATTCCATTAGGGATTCTACTTTTCATTATAGGTGGTGGATTAATATGGTTCATCAAACGAAATAAATCGAAAAATTGTAAATATTAAATTATAACGTATTTTAGTACGAGTTAATTTATATAGTATATTGAAAATGCTCCATTCAAAGTGAACACTAGTAAGTGGAACTTTGAATGGAGCATTTGTATTTTGAATGAATAAAAGCTAAATTAAACACTTTAATAAAGAAAATAAAAGGAATATTTAAATTTACTAGTTATTACCTGTAATGTAACTCAATTCAGTTGCAGCATCTGCATCAATTGTTCTATAAGAAACGATACCAAGTCCTTTAATGTTTGATTCTGATATAACGATAGAACCATCATCGTTAACTTTTTCTACAAAAGCTACATGACCGTAGATCTGGTCTGCCCCTTGTTGACCTGCCTCAAATACAACGGCAGTGTGAGCTTTTGGTGTTGAAGAAACAGCATAATCTTTTCTTTCTGCTCGATTATTCCAGTTTCGTGCGTCGCCTAAATCACCACTCACATATTTGTCGAACTGTGCCATGCGATTATAAACATACCATGTACATTGCCCATGAGGATAAGGAGAGTCATTTGTTGTTTCTGAAAATGGTTTGAAGGCTGAATCATAATCATCCTTGTTCGCTTTGTAGTTATCTAAATCAGGCATTTTTTTATTATCAAACTGTGTTAAGTCATAGTGGTTGATAATACTATTTAATTTGTCCGCGTATTGTGAATCAGTCGCGTATGTGGTAGCCAAATGCATTGTTGCTGAACGGTAACTATAAGCTTCACTTTTCCATGTTGGTTTATAAATGTCCTGGTTACCATCGATGCCGTGTTTGATTAAATTGGCATAATCTTCCAATGATTCTTTTTTGCTTGGATAGCTGCGGAAGTTTGCTGAAATTTGGAACGTATGGTTGCCATTATCTTCGAGTGTATTAAATGTAGCCGACTGACCTTCATAAGCTCCTTTTATTCCAAATAAATTGAAATGGGGTGAACTAGCAAGATCGCTAGTGCCTGAGTCAGATTCTAATATGGCTTGGGCAATCATAACAGATGCATAAATATCTTCATCTTGACCTATGTCGTGAGCGTCTTGTGCAACTGTTTTAATAAAATCTCGTGTATTTTTACTTTCAGTAATTGTTATATCGTTAGAATTGTTATTATCATCCGATAAATTTGGCAATTGTTGGAAAGTTGCAGTAGATCTGATGTTTGATTGGTTTATGTCGTTTTCAAATGATTGAGCTGGCTTTTCTTTTTTAGCTAATTGTGATTCAGACGGTAATTGAGGGTTAGCATTTGTATTCGATGCCTGTTTTTCAGAATTATTTTTCTTACTTTTACTATTTCCATTTGATAAATCATCTTTTTGAGCATCATATTGTTTTTTATTATTTTTAGCATCTTCACTATACTCGTCTAAAATTGCATCTAATACTTTATCGTCAGATTTTGTATCTGATTTATCAGCATTTTCGTTATCACTGTTGGCATTATCGTTTTCAGTAGCAGGTGTGTCATTATCTTTGTTGTCTAGATTATCAGCATCATTATTTGCTTCTTCATAAGATTGATCTTGTTGGGAGGATTGTTTTGACTCACCATCATCTTTTTTTTGATTTTTATCAACTGGAAGTTTGTTTGATTCAGACTTATTATCTATATCATCGTTCTCTGACTTCTCAGATGACTGTACATCATCAATGTCATCTTGTAGTGAACCCTTATCACTATTCTTTTCTAAATTGTTAGTATTTGATTCGTCACTATCATCCGAATATGTCGTATTTGGATTTATTTGATCTATAGATGTATTATCATTGTGACTGTCATTCTTCTCGTTTTGTACATCGTTATTCTCTATAGTAGAAGTTTGTTTCATTTTATTATTAGAGAACAGTTGATTTAATAATTCAGATAGCCCATCCTTGTCACTCCTAAAAGGTTCTGGCTTGAAAACATTCAAACTATCATAAGACGATGAATCATTAAATGAATTTTCAAATGAACTTGGTATTTTTTCATTGGATGATTTATTATCAGAAGTTTTATGTCTTTTATTATTAATATCTTCTGTAGTCCTTTCATCTTTTGTACTATTTAACTTACTCTTGCGTTCACTATTTTCCTTTTCATCACTAGCTTTATTCTTTTCATCATTTCCATTTTTTGATGAATGTGATTGCTTAGCTTGCTCCTCATCTTTTTCCTTATACACGTCATTTGATTCAGAAGTTGTGGCACTTTTTTCTAAAGATTCGGCACTAACATCGTTGATAGAAAATGATGGAATAAGTAAAGAAGTTGAAAGCAAACAGACTAATAATTTTTGTTGCTTCATGAAAATACCTCTTTTCTAAAATATATTATTTTGCTATGTACAAACTATGGTTTGTCTTGGTACACTGTAAACAGACTTAGATTTAGTTGATACATATCAACTATAAAATGAATAGACTTTGTTAATGCATTCAGTATATCAACTTATATGAAATTAACAAATAGTAATTTTAAATTTATGTAAGAAAAATCAATAGATACAGTTTTAGAGGTGTATAAATGAAGAACGCAATAAAATTATTTGTAATGGATTTGAAAAAGATTGCTAAGACGCCTGCTGTTTTAGTGATTTTAGGAGGTTTAGCACTTCTTCCTTCTTTTTATGCTTGGTTTAACTTAGAAGCGACATGGGATCCATACGGTAATACTAAAAATATTAAAGTGGCTGTTGTAAATGAGGATAAGGGAGATACAGTTAAAGATAAAAATGTGAACGTGGGCAATAAAATCACCAATAAACTAAAGAAAGATGATAACTTTGATTGGCAATTTGTAAGTCGAAAAAAAGCCGATCATGATTTGAAGATGGGCGATTATTACGCGGCCATTTACATACCAGAGAAGTTTACACACCAAATTACCGGCACACTTCGAAAAAACCCACAGCAAGCAGACGTAGAATACAAAGTGAATCAAAAACTTAATGCGATTGCGCCTAAAATGACAAATGCAGGGACGAGTGCCATTGTTCAAAAAGCAAATGAACAATTTAATGAGACAGTAACAAAAGCATTATTAGATGAAGCAAATCGACTTGGCGTGAAACTTGAGGAAGAAATTCCAACCATAAATAAAATTGAAGATGCAGTATCTAAAGCTAATGATTCTATACCCAAAATTAATGATTTTGCTGATAAAATAATATATTTAGATGAAAATCAGGATGAAATTGACAATTATGCTGATGAATTTAGAGCGTTAGGAAATCATAAAGGTGAGGTTATAGATGCTGCAGATAAATTAAACCAAGTTAATGCGGCCATTCCGACATTAAATGAGCGAGCTAAATTGATATTGGCATTAAATGACTACATGCCAAATATTGAGAATGCCTTGAATGTTGCATCTAATGATGTACCAGAAGCTTTTCCAAAAATTAATCGTGGTGTAGACCTTGCAAGCGCAGGGGTTGACGCAGGGTTACAAGGCCTGAATGAAGCGCAAGGATATTTACCTGCAGTGCAACAGCGTGTCGAAGGCTATCAAGAAGTCGTTGATAATGCACAAGAAGCAAATCAAAATGCTAATAATCGATTACAAGAAAATGTTGAAACTGAGCAGCAAAGTTCTAAAGGGTCAGATAGTTATTCAAATATTAAAACTTCGCAAATAAGTAATAGTAATAGCGACAATGCTGGAAATAATCAAAATGGAACAGCAATAAGTAGTGAAGATGTAAGCGCAATGGAATCTTCACTATCAAAATCATTATTATCTTTATCCAATTATACCGACAAACAAGCGGAAAGTAGTCAAGAAGATATTAATGCGCTAAAAAATGTCACTTACGGTATTATATCTACAGATAAGCCAAAAGATTTCAAAGAAACTTTAGATAATATTAAATCTAGGCTTGAAGTAACAAGTAAGTCCAATCAAAAGTTTATAGATATATTATCAGAGCTTGAAGATAGAGAAAAGGTAGATCTTTCTGATGAGATTAAGGAATTAGAGTCAGCAAATAATAGAATTAATAATTTAATTAAGACACAAAATCAACTTAGTGAAGCACTTTCGAATGGAAGTTCTGGTAAAGAAGAAGCAGTAGAATTACTTAAAGAAATTCCACGCGTGAATAGTAGCTTAGATGATTTAAGAAACTATATTAAGTCAGAACTAAACCAAAAATTATTAGATGTATCTAATGATGTGATGTCATTATTAGATGACGGCGATATAAAACTATCAACTGTTCAATCGAAATTAAACACAATTGATCAAGTTATAAATTCAGGAGAAAGTATTTTAACTACTGGTAAGGATAGAGTTGAGACGATTCAAAGTGCACTACCAGTCATTGAGCAAAGATATATGGATGCAATGTCTATTGCTCAAAATTATTATCCACAATTTAAACAAAGTGTTTCTAACGCAGCATCATTTATTGAAAATGACTTGCCAGGTTTAGAACAACAGTTATCTGATACAACAGCAACTGTGAACAATACAATACCTACACTGTTTAATCGCTATGATAATTTGGTAGATATTTTAGATACAAATCAACCACGTGCAAAAGAAAGCTTGCACAATTTGGCAGATTTTGCACGTAATCAATTACCAGATGTTGAAAAAGATCTGGCTAAAGCGAACAAACTATTTGACGAGATTGAAGACGACGATGCAGTGGATAAAATGGTAGACTTATTGAAAAATGATTTGAAAAAACAAGCTAATGTAATCGCAAATCCAATTAATATAGATCAAAAAGACATATTTCCTGTGAAAGACTACGGTTCAGCAAGCACACCATTTTACACAGCATTAGCAATATGGGTAGGAGCTTTATTACTAGTAAGTTTATTAACGACAGATAATAAACATAAATCATTAGAGCCACATCTAACGACAAGAGAAATTTATCTAGGAAAGAGTGGGTTGTTTTACACGTTGGGTATTATCCAAGCACTCATCGTATCAATTGGAGATATGGTGATACTGAAAGCGCAAGTTGAATCTGTTGTATGGTTTATTGCTATATCAGTATTCTCATCACTTGTATTTATTTCAATTGTGTATACTTTAGTGTCATTGTTAGGAAATCCAGGGAAAGCAATTGCAATCATCTTCCTTGTACTACAAATAGCAGGTGGTGGAGGAACCTTCCCTATCCAAGTTACACCAGAGTTCTTCCAAGTCATTCACCCTTATTTACCTTTCTCTTATTCAATAGATGCTTTAAGAGAAGCAGTTGGAGGACCTGTACCTGAAATTTTAACTAAAAAATTAGTGATACTTTCATTATTTGGTATAGGATTTTTATTAATTGGTGTTATCTTTAAACCAATTACTGATCCACTGATGAGAAAAGCAACTGAAAAAGCTGAAGAAAGTGATGTAATGGAATAAAGTTATTATGCTTATAATAAGTAATATTTAATTTTTAAAAAATCAATGATGGTTGAAAAACGATAGTTTAGTAAGGAAGGTTAATATGGAGCATAAAGAGGGAAACTTAGAAATAATAATTAACCAATTCTATGATGCTACAGCGAATATTAATAAAGCAATTACTAACATGGTTAAAGAATTGGAACCAGGTCGTTACTTATCTTATGAACAAATAGAAACAATGTATTTTATTCAGCATAATGAAAAAGTATCGATTAACGACTTAGCAAATAAGCAACGTACTTATAAGACAGCTGCATCAAAACGTGTTAAGAAGTTAGAAAGCAAAGGTTATGTGCAACGAGTTTATTCGAATGATAAACGTACTAAATTATTGAGTTTGACGCATAATGGAGAACGCTTATTAAAAGAAATGAAAATAAACTTAACAAAAGAAATAAAGTTACTTTTGTTAAGTTGTTTTGTTAGAGAAGATTTTGAAAAATTTATGTATCAGCTCATGAATTTTGAAAAGACATTTTTAAAAAAGTACTACTAGAGTAAATTAATTTAGATAGTTGAAAAATGAAATTTCAATGTTTATTTGTCACTTTACTTGGTATATGAGAATGATTTCACTTAATATTTGAAGTCGCTTGTTTAGTAACTAAATTTAATAAAAAGGCATAATAATTTCTAATAACGATTACTTATGTTAATACCTATGATTATTACTTTTAATTGTATCTAGAAAGTCAATGCTCTAACTACAAATTGAAGAAACTAGTTTATCAAGGTTTAATTCTATTTCATTCAATTTACAACCTACTTTAGGGGGAACTACTGGTTAGACAGTTCTTTCAATGATTTTGTCTTGCTCTAATTCTCGAAGTTTTCTTATTAACATACGCTGATTGATATAAGGTAGTGTATTTTGTAATTCACTTAATCTTAAACGATTACTTTTCTAAAATTAGTAGCTATGATTGCAGTACAAGATTTAGATGATTTAGACGCAGATTATATCGCTGTTCATACTGGTTATGACTTACAAGCTGAAGGTCAATCTCCTTTAGAAAGTTTACGTAAAGTTAAATCTGTAATTAGTAATTCTAAAGTAGCAGTCGCAGGTGGTATTAAACCAGATACAATTAAAGATATTGTTGCAGAAAATCCTGATTTAATTATTGTTGGTGGCGGCATTGCAAATGCTGATGACCCTGTAGAAGCTGCTAAACAATGTCGTGATATTGTAGATGCCCATACAAATGCATAATCAGTTACAATTAATATTAAATAAGATTAAACTAAACAGATAAAAATGCACATGTAATTTGTGAAAAAACTAG